>NZ_BLTE01000058.1 GCF_013019105.1 Fundidesulfovibrio magnetotacticus | reverse complement strand
CACGCCCCCCAACACCATCATGGTGGCCCAGATCGACAAGATGTACGGCCAGACCATCACCTTCCTCGACTGGATGAAGGTGGGCGTCCCCCTGGCCGCGACGTTCCTGATCATGACCTGGCTGCTGATCACCAAGGTGCTCTTCCGCGTGCAGGGCGACATCCTCCAGGGCAAGGGCAAGCAGCTCATCGACGCCGAATTGGCCAAGCTCGGCCCCATGAAGAAGGAAGAGAAGATCATCGTCGCCGTGTTCGCCGTGGTGGCCACCCTCTGGATCCTGCTGGGTCTGGTGAAGATTCCCGTGTTCAAGGGCGTCACGGACGCCTCCATCGCCATCGCCGGGGCGATTCTGCTCTTCATCATCCCCTCCGACCTCAAGAAAGGCGTGTTTCTCCTGGACTGGAAGACCGCCGTGAAAATCCCCTGGGACGTCATCCTGCTCTTCGGCGGCGGCCTCTGCCTGGCCGACGGCTTCCAGG
>NZ_BLTE01000057.1 GCF_013019105.1 Fundidesulfovibrio magnetotacticus | reverse complement strand
CCTGCTCCTGCTCTCCGACGAGGACCCGCACCACGTGCTGGCCGAAGTGGAATGGTCCACCATCTTCTTCTTCATGGGGCTTTTCATCATCATCGGCGGCACGGTGAAGGTGGGCTTCATCGAGATGCTCTCGCGCCAGATGATCGAGCTGACCGGCCCCACGCCCACGGACATGTTCACGCTCACCATGGTGATGGTCTGGTTCTCGGCCATCGCCTCGGCCATCGTGGACAACATTCCCTTCGTGGCCACCATGAACCCGCTGCTGGTGGACATGGCCGAGAAGGTGTTGGGACCGGCCACGGGGCTCAAGGGCTTCGACCTGCTCCAGCACCCCACCATGATGCCCGTGTGGTGGGCCACGGCCCTGGGCGCGTGCCTGGGCGGCAACGGAACGGCCATCGGGGCCTCGGCCAACGTGATCGTGGTGGGCATGAGCGAGAAGGCCGGGCACAAGATCACCTTCCTGCGCTTCATGAAGTACGGCATGCCC
>NZ_BLTE01000056.1 GCF_013019105.1 Fundidesulfovibrio magnetotacticus | reverse complement strand
GCCCAGTTCGGAATACGACTGGGACAGGTTCCGGGCCGCGTTCATTGCCATCAAGTTGTGGTTGATAACGAGAGACATGGCGATTCCTCCGTGAATGTGGGTGGCATCCTTGCCTCGGCGCTGCCGGGACCTTCCCGTTCGCCCGGGACCCTGCCCCGGCCGTGGCGCGCCGCCTTTGACCCTCTTATCGTCCGGTTTCCGAATTCCCTTTAGGCCTTTTCCCCCTCTGTCCGTAAAACGGAGAAGGCCGGCCCGGCATCGCCGGACCGGCCTTCGAGAGCGGAAGGCTGGCTTGCTCCCGGGCTAGCCGAGGAGCTGCATGGCCATCTTGGGCAGGCTGTTGGCCTGCGAGAGCATGGCGATGGCGGACTGGGTGAGGATCTGCGAGCGCACGAAGCTCGTCATCTCCTCGGCCACGTCCACGTCCGAGATCTGCGACTCGGCGGCCTGCAGGTTTTCGGCCTGGATCTGCAGGTTCTGCACGGTGTTCTCCAGGCGG
>NZ_BLTE01000055.1 GCF_013019105.1 Fundidesulfovibrio magnetotacticus | reverse complement strand
CCTGATCACCGAGGCCCTGGCCTCCAACATCGGCGGCACGGCCACCCTCATCGGCGACCCGCCCAACATCATGATCGCCTCCAAGGCCGGGTTCGCCTTCATGGACTTCATCAATCACCTCACTCCGGTGATCATCATCACCATGATCGTCTGGATGCTGGTCTGGCGGGCGGTCTTCGCCAAGCGCCTGCACGTGAGCGAGGCGCTCAAGGCCCGTATCATGGCCATGGACGAGAACGCGCTCATCAAGGACAGGCCGCTTTTGCGCAAGTCCGGGACCATCATGGGGCTCACCATCCTGGGCTTCGTGCTGCACGGGGTGTTCCACTTCGAGCCCGCCACCGTGGCCATGGGCGGCGCGGCGCTCCTGCTCCTGCTCTCCGACGAGGACCCGCACCACGTGCTGGCCGAAGTGGAGTGGTCCACCATCTTCTTCTTCATCGGCCTGTTCATCATCATCGGCGGCACGGTGAAGGTGGGCTTCATCGAGATGCTCTCGCG
>NZ_BLTE01000054.1 GCF_013019105.1 Fundidesulfovibrio magnetotacticus | reverse complement strand
TCATGGTGAACATCATGACCAAGACCGGGGTGTTCCAGTACGTGGCCATCAAGAGCGCCAAGCTCGCCAAGGGCGACCCCTTCCGCGTCATGGTCATCTTCGCGGTGGTCACGGCCGTGGCCTCGGCGCTGCTGGACAACGTGACCACCGTGCTGTTGCTGGCCCCGGTGACGCTGCTCATCGCCCGCGAGCTGGAGGTGGACCCCGTGCCCTTCCTGATCACCGAGGCCCTGGCCTCCAACATCGGCGGCACGGCCACCCTCATCGGAGACCCGCCCAACATCATGATCGCCTCCAAGGCCGGGCTGGCCTTCATGGATTTCATCGTGCACCTGGCCCCGGTTGTGGCGCTGCTCATGGCGGTCTGGCTGGTGTTCTGGAAGGTGGTTTTCGGCAAACGCCTGCACGTGCGCGAGGAGCTCAAGGCCCGCATCATGGCCATGGACGAGACGGTGCTCATCAAGGACATGCCGCTTTTGCGCAAGTCCGGGACCATCATGGGGCTCACCATCCTGGGCTTCGTGCT
>NZ_BLTE01000053.1 GCF_013019105.1 Fundidesulfovibrio magnetotacticus | reverse complement strand
CTTCGTGGAGCATCCCACGGACAAGTCCAACCGGCCCAAGAAGCTGGACGTGCCCTACTCGGTGCTGGGGCCCTATCTGGGCGAGCTGTTCCTCAAGGCTTTCGTCACCGGGCTGCACGCCCCGGACGAGCGCCCCACGGCCCAGGAATGGGAACGGGCCCTCTACAAGACCTGGGACCTGCTGGTCCCCTGTTCCGGAGCCAAGTGCTCCCACGGGTGGATCGTCATGCACGACGCGTCGCTGCGCAAATGCCCGACCTGCGGGGAGAAGCTGCACGGCTCCATGCCGGTGTTGAGCCTGCGCTCGGAATCGCGCCCCGGGCAATGGACGGCCGACGGCGAGCTGGCAGTGTACGCCGACGGCAAGCAGGCCCAGGCCCTCTACAGCTGGCACGTGATGCGCGGCGCGCCCCGCGCGGAAGGGGCCGATACCACCCGGATGGGCTATTTCGCCTTCCACCAGGGCAAGTGGATTCTGGTCAACGAGAAGCTCACCTCCCTCAAGTCCCCCGGGGGCAACCACGTTCCCCAGGGAGCGGCAGTGGAGCTCGTGGACGGGGCGCAGTTCATGCTCTCCTCCGAGGGCAACGGCCGC
>NZ_BLTE01000052.1 GCF_013019105.1 Fundidesulfovibrio magnetotacticus | reverse complement strand
GCGGCCGTTGCCCTCGGAGGAGAGCATGAACTGCGCCCCGTCCACGAGCTCCACTGCCGCTCCCTGGGGAACGTGGTTGCCCCCGGGGGACTTGAGGGACGTGAGCTTCTCGTTGACCAGGATCCACTTGCCCTGGTGGAAGGCGAAGTAGCCCATCCGGGTGGTGTCCGCCCCCTCCGCGCGGGGCGCGCCGTGCATCACGTGCCAGCTGTAGAGGGCCTGGGCCTGCCTGCCGTCGGCGTAGACGGCCAGTTCCCCGTCCGAGGTCCACTGCCCGGGGCGCGACTCCGAGCGCAGGCTCAACACCGGCATGGAACCCTGCAGCCTCTCACCGCAGACCGGACACTTGCGGATGGACGCGTCGTGCATGACGACCCACCCGTGGGAGCAATTGGCCCCGGGGCAGGGGATCAGCAGGTCCCAGGTCTTGTAGAGGGCCCGTTCCCATTCCTGGGCCGTGGGCCGCTCGTCAGGCGAGTGCAGCCCGGTGACGAAGGCCTTGAGGAACAGCTCGCCCAGATAGGGCCCCAGCACCGAGTAGGGCACGTCCAGCTTCTTGGGCCGGTTGGACTTGTCCGTGGGATGCTCCACGAAG
>NZ_BLTE01000051.1 GCF_013019105.1 Fundidesulfovibrio magnetotacticus | reverse complement strand
CGGGGGGAGCCGTCGGGCTTTTTCTCCGCGCCGTACACCGTGCCCTCGTGATGGTAGTACACCTTGTTCCGGGCGTACACAGGCTGGCCGTTGGCCAGGGCATTTCAGGAGGGGGGATGGCTGTAGTGTGTTGTGTTTGCTTAGTTGAGAAATGTCGTGATTATTTTATAAAGTAAGACGCCTAGGGCTGCTGCTAGTAGTTCCAGGAAGAAGCGCACGAGTTTGTCGTCTGGATCAATTAGCATGGTGATAGCCTTGACAAGGATAAATCATCGACATGATTGCATTGTTGTGTATTGGCATTGTTCCTTTATGATGTCGCCGACAACTTGTGCAGAGTTGCCGGTGACATCTGCAAGGCGGTGGAGTTGGTTTTACGGAAGCTTTGAGCCCAGCACCTGGAAACCAACACTTCGACCCGACCCCATCGCCCCGCCGAGTAACCCTGAGCCCAGTTTGTAAAGCGTGGGGCCTTCGGTTTGGACAAATGCTTTGGCGCCTCCTGTCAGACCAGAAGAAGCAACGAAAATTGGGTCGATCATTGGCTGCTCAGCCGTCCCCTCCGACCTTCCCGGCTTCTTGGCGATGGCGTACATGTCCTCGTCCTCGTGGGGCGAGAGGGAGTAGAGGCGGGGGGAGCCGTCGGGCTTTTTCTCCGCGCCGTACACCGTGCCCTCGTGATGGTAGTACACCTT
>NZ_BLTE01000050.1 GCF_013019105.1 Fundidesulfovibrio magnetotacticus | reverse complement strand
CGCCCCGGGCGTGAAGGCCCCCATCGACTTCCCCAAGTATCGCAAGCCGACGAAGGAGGAGGCCGACAAGCACATCGCCGAAACCAGGGCGATGTTGGGCTTTGGTGCAACTGGGCTTGGCATGGCTGTAGGCGGCGGACTTGGTGGTGCCGCTGGTGCTGGACTGGCCAAAGGCTTTACAGACATTTTTGGCCCGAAGATCGAGAGCCACATCAGAAATTCTGAGTGGGTTCCCGATTACAAAAACTGGGATGAGAGCGATTTCCAGAGCGCGTACTGGGGAATTTGAATTGCAACTGGGCATGGCACGTGGCCGTGCCCAGTTCAAATCAATAGCGGAAGAATAGCTGCAGAGTGAAGTATCCCAACATCAAAGCCGTAACAATCCAGCCGCACAATGAGACGACGGCATACCACTTTGACTTCTTGATCCTTGAAATGAAGGATTGTGCAGGCATCATGCGCCGTCTATTGTTCGGTGTTGTGGCCGGTTTAGGTTGTCAATGGCAACGGATTCCCGTCGTGGTATCTTGTTACGGATATGTACTAACATGGAATGTTATTCGTCGTTTGTGAATATGTCAACGTTTCCTTCCATGGTTCATTTCGAAGCGCCGCTCCTTCAAACCTGCGCGACCTGAACGAGTACCACCACAAGCGCCACCGTCTCGACTTCGAGGACGCCAGGAAACACCGCACCCGGCAGCGGGTGGAGCAGCTGTTCCGCAAACTGGCGGCCCTCGATC
>NZ_BLTE01000049.1 GCF_013019105.1 Fundidesulfovibrio magnetotacticus | reverse complement strand
GTGCAGCGCGTCGTGCTGCGTGAGCACCTTGGTGAGCAGCGTGAGCGCCGCCCCGGCCATGGCCACCTTGGTCTTGTGGATCTTCTCCGAGACGATCACCGCGTAGGCGGTGAAGAAAATGCCGACCGCTATCCAGAACATGTGGGATACTCCGTGTTAGCCGGGGTGGGCGGGCGCGCCGCCCAGTTCGATGAGCCTTGAGAGCACGGCCTTGCGCGTCACCTCGCCCACGCTGCGGCCTTGGTCGTCCAGCACGGGCAGGGCGTTGATCTCGCGCTCCTTGAAGAGGGCCTCGGCTTCCAGGAAGTGGGAGTCCTCCGTGAGGGTGGCGCAGCCTGAGGTCATGAGCTCGCGGGCCGTGAGGGCGCGGTTCTCCTCCAGGGCGCGGCGGATGAAGGCCTCCTCGTCGGCCACGGCCTTTGCCAGGTTGGCGTCCACGTAGAAGGGCAGCATGACCTTGAGCACGTCGTAGCTGGAGATCACGCCCAGGAGCCTGCCGTGGGCGTCCACCACGTGGAGCAGGCGCGCGGGCATGCCGCGCATGGCCCGCAGCACCGACTCGAATCCCTCGTCGGGCGCGATGCGGTGGATGCGCGTGTTCATGATGTCGCGGATGTTCATGGTCCTCCTCGAATTTTGCGTACGCGCCCTTGCGGTTTTGGTCCCGGGGCTCCGGCCCCGTCCGGGTTCGTCCGGGGTCCGCTACGGTCCGCCCGGGGTCCGCGGGCTCGGTTCGGGGCCGCACCGGTCAGCCCTGGGCCGCCGGGACGCGGTCTCGCGCGGGCCTCGCGCAGGGGGCCGGCCGGACTCTTGTCCGGCCGGCGGGCGGCGTTTGTTCCTATTTCTTGGGGATGGCCCAGTCGGGCATGACGGAGAGGTCCACGCCCCAGACCAAGGGCATGAGGTAGTAGAC
>NZ_BLTE01000048.1 GCF_013019105.1 Fundidesulfovibrio magnetotacticus | reverse complement strand
CCGGCCGGCGGGCGGCGTTTGTTCCTATTTCTTGGGGATGGCCCAGTCGGGCATGACGGAGAGGTCCACGCCCCAGACCAAGGGCATGAGGTAGTAGACCACCAGGGTGATCTGCACGATGCCCAGGAGGTTGAGCCAGAAGCCAGTTCGGGCCATCTGTCGGATGGTGACGGCCCCGGAGCCGAAGACCACGGCGTTTGGCGGCGTGGCCACGGGGAGCATGAAGGCGTAGGAGCAGGCGATGCACGCGGCCACGATGGGTCCGAAGGGGTGGATGTGCATGCCCACGGCGATGGCCCCCATGACGGGGATCATCAGTGTGGCCACGGCGGTGTTGGAAGTCACCTCGGTGAGGAAGATGTTGAGCGCCACGATGGCCGCGATGATCAGGATGATGTGCAGGCCTTCGAGCCCCGTGAGCTGTCCGGCGATGTACTTGGTGAGGCCGGTGGCCTGGAAGCCGTCGGCCAGGCAGAGGCCGCCGCCGAAGAGAATGATGACGTCCCAGGGGATCTTCACGGCGGTCTTCCAGTCCAGGAGGAACACGCCCTTCTTCATGTCGGACGGGATGATGAAGAGCAGCAGCGCTCCGGCGATGGCGATGGAGGCGTCCGTGACGCCTTTGAACATGGGAAGCTTCACCAAGCCCAGCAGAATCCACATGGAAGCCACCACGGCGAACACGGCGACAATGATCTTCTCTTCCTTTTTCATGGACCCGAGCTTGGCCATCTCCGCGTCGATAAGTTGCTTGCCCTTGCCCTGGAGGATGTCGCCCTGCACCCGGAAGAGCACCTTGGTGATCAGCAGCCAGGTGCAGATCAGGAAGGTGGCGGCCAGGGGGACGCCCACCTTCATCCAGTCGAGGAAGGTGATGGTCTGGCCGTACATCTTGTCGATCTGGGCCACCATGATGGTGTTGGGGGGCGTG
>NZ_BLTE01000047.1 GCF_013019105.1 Fundidesulfovibrio magnetotacticus | reverse complement strand
GAGGCCATGGAGCGCATGCTCCGCGTGGCGGCGGAGCTGGAGCAGGTGTCGGAGGTGCTCACCTCGGCCTCGGAACAGCTTTCGGCCCAGGTGGAGCAGTCCAGCCGGGGCGCGGAGAACCAGGCCCAGCGCGTGGCCGAGACCGCCACGGCCATGGAGGAGATGAACGCCACGGTGCTGGAGGTGGCCAAGAACGCCTCCCAGGCCGCCGAGACCTCCCAGGGGGCCAGGGGCCGCGCCGAGGAGGGCTCGCGCGTGGTGGGCCAGGTGGTGGCCTCCATCCAGCAAGTGGAGGAGCAGGCCCTGGCCCTGAAGCGCGACATGGGCGTGCTGGGCGGCCAGGCCGAGGGCATCGGGCAGGTCATGAACGTTATCTCCGACATCGCGGACCAGACGAACCTCCTGGCGCTCAACGCGGCCATCGAGGCCGCGCGCGCGGGCGAGGCGGGGCGCGGCTTCGCCGTGGTGGCCGACGAGGTGCGCAAGCTGGCCGAAAAGACCATGCAGGCCACCAAGGAGGTGGGCGAGGCCATCACGGGCATCCAGCAGGGCACGCGCTCCAACATCGGCAACGTGGAGCAGGCCGTGCGCACCATCGAGGAGGCCGCCGCCCTGGCCACCCGTTCCGGCGAGTCCCTCAAGGAGATCGTGAGCATGGTGGATTCGGCCTCGGACCAGGTGCGCTCCATCGCGGCGGCCTCGGAGCAGCAGTCGGCGGCCAGTGAGGAGATCAACCGCTCCATCGAGGAGGTGAGCACCATCTCCTCCGAGACCTCCCAGGCCATGACCCAGGCGGCCCAGGCCGTTTCGGACCTGGCCCGGCAGGCCCAGGTGCTCCGGCGGCTCATCGGCGACATGCAGGACGGCACGGGCGGCGGGCAGGCCCTGCCCCCGGGGGCGGGCAAGCCCCGCGCCCTGGCCTGAGCCGGGTCCTCCGGCAGTCTTCGAAGGGCCGCGACGCGAGTCGCGGCC
>NZ_BLTE01000046.1 GCF_013019105.1 Fundidesulfovibrio magnetotacticus | reverse complement strand
CAGCGCTGGAACAGGCTCCTTCTAGCGCGTCAGAAGGCAACGAACCCCGAATACAACATGCTATCACCCTGAGGAGGCCCGGGAACGAGGCTGCGCGTTGACGTGATACGCAACAGCGACTAAGTTGTCGTCAAGACGTAGACACAAGCCGAGACATGGACGCCAGAAACAAGGGAACGGATACGTTCACTAGCTGCTTACAACTGGGCTGCATGCAGCCTAAGGACTTCATCCCTATGCAAAACTGGAAGGGCTTTGTAAATATTGCAAGATGGACACTTTTTGCAGTTTCTCTCTGCTGGACTATTTTTTTAGTATCTAAATGCATGTCAAGATAATGTGCGGCGGCCAGTGGCCGCCGCATCAAAACGGTTACAGCTTGCCCTGGATGTTAGCTGATGACGGCCTGCAGGCGGCTTGCAGATTCATCGAATGTGTACACCAGGACGTGCCGTACGAACCTCAATGCAGCGCTATCCCCAGTTGCGGTAGTGGTTTTCGAAATCGCCGTCGTTCCAGTTTTCGAATAGCGGTTCGGAATCTTGACTTCCAAGATGCCGTTCAATGCTAGGTCGATTTTTATAGTAGAACGCTGTTCCAACTCCGGCAGCGATACCTGGAACAGCCCCAGCCGCCGTGCTTATCGTTTGCACTCCGCTGACCACGCTGTCCAAGGTTGCCATTTTGTCCTCAAGCTCTTCCTTCGTCGGTTTGCGATACTTAGGGAAGTCGATGGGGGCCTTCACGCCCGGGGCGTTTCCCTGCACCAGCACGCCCTGCGGTTCCTGCGGTTGCGCCTCCTGCTGCCTCTGCTGTTCCTGGGCCTGAAGGAACGCTTCGGCCTGTCTCTCGGTATACGGCATCGTGTTGTCTCCGTGGTTCGCGTGGGCACGGCGGGGTGTCCCCGGTTCGCTCCATCGGCCTGCCCGCCCAGGCGGCCATGACCGGGCGGCGTCAGCGGCCGCCCTGGGCCTGCTTCCTGGCGTGGCGTTTGCGGACCACCTTCTCGGAGATGGCGCGCATCTCCTTGTAGAACTCCAGGGCCTCGTGGGGGCAGCGCTGGAACAGGCTCCTTCTAGCGCGTCAGAAGGCAACGAACCCCGAATACAACATGCTATCACCCTGAGGAGGCC
>NZ_BLTE01000045.1 GCF_013019105.1 Fundidesulfovibrio magnetotacticus | reverse complement strand
TTGAGGAACAGCTCGCCCAGATAGGGCCCCAGCACCGAGTAGGGCACGTCCAGCTTCTTGGGCCGGTTGGACTTGTCCGTGGGATGCTCCACGAAGAGGCCCTTGTGTCCCATCTCCATGGTTTCCTGCTCCTCGCTGGAATTGGCGGGGTGGACCTTTGGCCCCTGCAGGGGGTGGCGCAGGAAGAGGCACTGGTAGATGAGCGTTGACAAGGCGTGGAGGTCCGTGAGGATGGAGGGCGTCACGCGCCTGGGGTCGTCCAGGGCCAGGCCGCAGGTGCTGATCTGCTCAGGGGCCATGGACTCGCGCGAGCCCAATTCGCCGGGCAGGCAGGCCCCCGGGACCACCAGGGAGCCCCTGGCGATGATCATGCAGCGCCCGCCGGCGGGATCCATGAGCACGTTCCTGGGAGAGATATCCCCATGGACCAGGCCTGCCGCGTGCAGGCGGCGGATGGCCCGGGCCAGACGGACGCAGATGCGGAAGTAGTCGCTCCAGACACCCAACTCCTGCCGGGGCAACAGGGGCCGGATCTTGCTGCCCAGAAACCACGTGGCCTCCTTTTCCTTGCCCCGGAAGGGGCCGGCCTGGAAGAAGTAGTCGCCGGGACAGACCGGAACCACCACGCCGGGCCTTGGGGACTTCACGATGCCGGACACCCAGGAGAACGAGTCCTTCCAGTAGCCGCCGTCCGCGCCGCTCACGGGGTTGAAGCGCTCCAACGCGGCCTCCAGCCCCGCGAGGCTCTGAATGTCTCGGGCATTCTTGAAGAAGCACACAAGGGAGGAGCGGTCCGTGGTGAAATGGACGTCCTGCATGGCCATTTCGCCGACCGTGCCCGCTTCGTATTCCACCACCTGCCCGTCGAGAAGGATCGCCTTTTCGTTCATGCCCTGCATCTCCCTAAGCGCCGCCGCCGGGAGGAGTACGCCATGTCCCCGGCGGGCAGGTTCGTCTACAAGCTCTTCGCCTTCGGCTTGTGCGTGTGGCTCGCGTTGTTCATCTTCTCGACGCTGGCGCAGCGCTGAGGCCCCGAGGCGGCGCGCCCCGGAAGGGACGCGCCGCCACCGGGGAAGCGCCTAGAACTGCACGATGCGCACCTGGGCCAGGCGGCCGTTGCCCTCGGAGGAGAGCATGAACTGCGCCCCGTCCACGA
>NZ_BLTE01000044.1 GCF_013019105.1 Fundidesulfovibrio magnetotacticus | reverse complement strand
AAATTCGAGCGCAACAAGCCGCACGTCAACATCGGCACCATCGGTCACATCGACCACGGCAAGACCACGCTGACCGCCGCCATCACGAAGCTTTCGCACATGCGCGGCTTCGGCGAGTACGTGGCCTTCGACCAGATCGACAAGGCTCCCGAAGAGAAAGAGCGCGGCATCACCATCGCCACGGCCCACGTGGAGTACCAGACCGCCACGCGCCACTACGCGCACGTGGACTGCCCCGGTCACGCCGACTACATCAAGAACATGATCACCGGCGCGGCCCAGATGGACGGCGCGATCCTGGTGGTCGCCGCCACCGACGGCCCCATGCCCCAGACCCGTGAGCACATCCTGCTCGCCCGTCAGGTCGGCGTGCCCCACTTGGTGGTGTTCATGAACAAGGTCGACCTGGTGGACGACGCCGAGCTGCTGGAGCTGGTGGAGCTGGAAGTGCGCGAGCTTCTCTCCAAGTACGGCTACCCCGGCGACGACATCCCGGTGATCAAGGGCTCCGCCCTGAAGGGCCTGGAGTGCGACGACGCCAAGAGCGCCGACGCCCAGCCCATCTACGAGCTGCTCGACGCCTGCGACTCCTACTTCCCTGAGCCGCAGCGCGACATCGACAAGCCCTTCCTGATGCCCATCGAAGACGTGTTCTCCATCTCCGGCCGCGGCACCGTGGTGACCGGCCGTGTGGAGCGCGGTTGCGTCAAGGTGGGTGAGGAAGTCGAGATCGTGGGCATCAAGGACTCGGTGAAGACCACCTGCACCGGCGTGGAAATGTTCCGCAAGCTGCTCGACCAGGGCCAGGCCGGCGACAACGTGGGCGTGCTGCTGCGCGGCATCAAGCGCGAAGACGTGGAGCGCGGCCAGGTTCTGGCCAAGCCTGGGTCCATCAAGCCCCACAAGAAGTACAAGGCCGAGGTGTACGTCCTGACCAAGGAAGAGGGCGGCCGTCACACGCCGTTCTTCTCCGGCTACCGCCCGCAGTTCTACTTCCGCACCACCGACGTGACCGGTGTGGTGACCCTGAACGAAGGCGTCGAGATGGTCATGCCCGGCGACAACGCCACCTTCAACGTCGAGCTGATCGCCCCCATCGCCATGGAGACCGGCCTGCGCTTCGCCATCCGCGAAGGCGGCCGTACCGTCGGCGCCGGTGTCGTGACCGAGATCATGGAGTAG
>NZ_BLTE01000043.1 GCF_013019105.1 Fundidesulfovibrio magnetotacticus | reverse complement strand
TTAACAGCGTGTTGAAAAACTCCGCAAGGTGACCGAGAATCCAGCCATCGAGAGGTTGGAGGTGATGTGATGGGCCTTGGCCGTCAGAGTGACCAGCAAGGGAAGATGTATCTGTCCTGGGATGAAATTCCCCGGTCCCGTGGACACGCTTTTTACGACCGCCTCCAGCAGATTCTGCGGAAGTCCGGCTTCGACGCCTTCGCCGAGAAGTTGTGCAAGCCCTTCTATTCGGACAAGGGCCGCCCATCGATTCCGCCCGGCCGATATTTCCGGATGCACCTCGTGGGGTACTTCGAGGGCATCGACAGCGAGCGCGGCATCGAGTGGCGATGTGCCGATTCTCTTTCTCTCCGTGACTTTCTCCAGCTTTCGACCAAGGAGTCGGTCCCGGATCATTCCTCGTTGAGCCGGACGCGGTCCCGCCTGCCGCTGGCGATCCATCAGGACGTGTTCACTTGGGTGCTCAAGGTGCTGTGCAAGGAAGGTCTGGTCCTCGGCGGTCGGATCGGCGTGGACGCCTCGACGATGGAGGCCAACGCCGCGCTCAAGACCATCGTACGCCGGGACACTGGCGAGAGCTACCGGAAGATGCTCCTGCGCATGGCCAAGGAAAGCGGGATCGAGTCCCCTACGGATGAAGACCTAGCCCGCTTGGACCGCAAGCGCACGGGTAAGACACTCTCGAACAAGGACTGGCAGTCGTCGGTCGATCCCGAGGCGAAGATCACCAAGATGAAGGATGGCCGGACTCATCTGGCCTACAAGCCCGAGCATGCGGTGGACCTGGACACCGGGGCGGTCGTGGCGGTCGAGGTCCACGAAGCGGACAAGGGCGACACCGCGACTCTGCCAAAGACACTGGAAGCCGCCCAGGAAAGCCTGGGTCGGGTCACTCCCACACCGCCATGCCCGGACGATCCGGCGGAACTGGTCGCGGACAAAGGCTATTTCTCTCGGGATGTCCTCAAGGATCTGGACGGCGGACCGTGGAGGACGAGAATCGCCGAACCCAAGCGAAGCGGTTTGAACTCTTGGCGTGGCGACCATGAGGCACGGCGCGCCGTGTACAACAACCGCGCCCGGATATCGTCAATGGCTGGGAAGGCGATGAGCAAGCAACGGACCGAACTGGTCGAAAGGAGCTTCGAGCACACCCTGGACCGGTCCGGCGGCATGCGCCGGGTTTGGCTCAGAGGCCGGGAAAACGTCCAGAAACGCTACCTGCTCCATGTGGCTGGCTTCAATCTCGGCCTGCTGATGCGAATCAAGACCGGTTACGGCACCCCGAGAGGGTGGGCCAACGCTTGGTTTGTAATGATATGGCCCGAAATGACCTCGTCTGTGGCCTTCTTGGCCATTGTCTTGGTTGCAGAGGAGCAATGCCGCGCAATCATGCCCATCGCAGTCGTCTGTGAGGGGTAATAGCCGAAAACGACCTTTTGCAACGGGCTGTTAA
>NZ_BLTE01000042.1 GCF_013019105.1 Fundidesulfovibrio magnetotacticus | reverse complement strand
TTTCATGGCGATGCGGTAGTGCAGGTTCCAGCGCTCCATGCACACGGCGATGAAGAAGCCGCCCATGAAGAGGTAGATCACGTGGTTGGCGTAGGGCGCAGTCGCCTTGGCGCTGGGCATGATCTGGAGGAATGGGAAGAGCACGATGGGCAGCATGGCCGTGGCCGGGATGGGAATGGCCTCGGAAATCCACCACGTGGCCATGAGCGCCGTGACGGCGGCGCAGTTCATGGCGGCCTGGGTCATGCCCTGGGGCAGGGGAAGCATCAGGATCAGCAGGAACAAGACGGGACCGAGAATCAAGCCGACCTGTTTCATTCTGTCGAACATCATCATCCTCCTTGGTGCGTTGGGCAGAATGGCTGAAGGCACGCGCGCGAAGCGGATCGGCGCGCGATTGGGGGGGAGGCCCCGGCGTTCACCTCCTTGGTTGGGCGTTGGACAACATGGGGCCGCACCAGGCGCTGGAACGGTCCGTTTCGGGAATGCCCCGGGCACGGCACATGGGAGGAATGCGTCCGCTCGGGAAGGTGAGAGCCGGTGAAACGCCTGACCGGCAGCGCTGGGCCAACCCCGTCTGCCCCCCGCCGCAAGCCCGGACTTCGAGGACAGATGATGCCTTGACAATTTAATGCAGGCGCTTTTTACTAACGAAGCGTCGCGTTAGAGACAATGCATCTAGAACATAACAGGATCATTCTAATGAACAGGGACATCGTCACATTGCTGTACGACATGGCCAGGCAATCTCCGAAGTCGATCAAGAGCATATCAGAGGAAGTCGGCAAGCCGTATTCAACATTGATGCGAGAGTTGGACCCCGCCGACAAGGGCGCTAAGCTCGGCGTGGAACTGTTGCTCCCCCTGATGCAAAGCTGCGACTCCATAGCCCCGTTGCGCTACCTGGCCGACAGGATGGGCTACCGGGTGGTGGCCAACCGCGACATCATCCCGGACAAGACGACGCTCCACGAGGAGCTGCTGGACACCTACCAGGCCCTGGTGGACTACCACCGGTCCATGCTGGAGAGGCAGCCGCTGGAGGTGGTTTCGGACTACCGCGAACACCTCATCCGCCAGCTCAAGGAGGATTTCGTGGCCTTCATGTCCAGCAGACGGCAGGAGATGAGCGAGGCCGTCCAGGAAGAGGCGGCCCTGAAGACGGCCTGAACGCCCGCGCGCGGCGCAGGCTGGAGCAGGGCGGCAAGGCCTCCCGCTGGCGAGCGACGCAACCCCTTCCCCAAGGGGGCATTACGCGAAAGCCCCCGGCCGCACGGCCGGGGGCTTTGAGAACACTCCCCGTGATCCTGGGGCCGGACGCTGCCGGGGCAGGCACTCAACTACCACTTCAGGACGTAGTACCGGACGTAGAGGTACGCGGCCGAGATGGCCACGGTCAAAAACATCACGGGCATGCCGTACTTCATGAAGCGCAGGAAGGTGATCTTGTGCCCGGCCTTCTCGCTCATGCCCACCACGATCACGTTGGCCGAGGCCCCGAT
>NZ_BLTE01000041.1 GCF_013019105.1 Fundidesulfovibrio magnetotacticus | reverse complement strand
AGCGAACCCTGCAACGATTTCGGCAGGTGCTCGCGCTCGAAGTGCTCCATGATGTCCGTGGTGAGCCGGTAGAGGGGATCGACGCGCTCAAGCTTCCTGCGCACCAGATCGATGCGCTCGCGCACGCGGTGCTTCTTGGCGTCCTCGAAGTCCAGACGGTGGCGCTTGTGGTGGTACTCGTTCAGATCGCGCAGGATGTACCAGCGCAGCTGACCGGCCACGTCGGCGGCGGGCGACCCAGGCCCCAGAGGATTTCGCATTGACATGTCAACAAATACACGCAAAACGATAGCAGCCAACGAAATTGAGGTGTTCATGGACGACGACAATCCCAGCGACGAGCAGGAGCGAAAACCGGACCGCATCCCCATCGAGGAATTCGACAAGATGCGCATGCCCTTGATCGTGCGCTTTCTCTATGAAATGGGACTGGTGTTCACGGCCATCGTCATCGCGGCAAGCGCGGTGGGATTGATGGAATTGGTCAAGAGGATGGCACGATGAAGAAGTATGACTGGCGCTCAGCTGACATGATGAAATTTTTCTTTTACGTCATCATGTATTTTATTGCAATCAGGCAATTTATAACATGTTATCTCCACACCTCTTCGTGACAGGCATCACAATGTACGACAAGCCTGACAAATTTGAATCTTTATTCACGCTTATTCACAACATACTTCTTGCATACATCATTCACATTGCATATAGCTACTGCTAACAACCAGCTTTGAAACGGATAACATGAGGGCCTGGGCAATCCAGGCCCTCATGCGCCGCTAGCGACGTCCTATTCCTTCAAAGTCTTGCCCGTTCATACCTGTAACATCCTGTTCTGGGTACGCAGGATTATTCAGATTGAATTCTGTGTTATTTGCCACAGCAAGTCCAAAAGGAACGGAACCTTTTTTCAGCAATAGACCGAGGGGAGCAGGCGCTATTTCACCAGCCCCGAACATCAGTCCGCCAGCAGTTGTCCCAACGTATCCTGCGATTTTCGCATTCTGTGCTCGGCGTCCGGCTTCGGCGTCCTCTTCCCGCTGTTCCATTTCCATTTTGTCCAATCGAGCCTGAATCTTCTCTCTCTGCTCTGACACCTTCACATCCGTTGCAATCTCCATCTGACGGTTGGCAATCTCGGCGTTAACAGCAGGGTCCACCAGAGGGGGGTCGGTCGGCGCTTGCTGCTGCGTGATCCGATCAAATGCATCCCGCGTGGCGGGGTTTATGCCGCTTCCGTTCTGCTGAGCCTGTCCGTAGCTGTCCGCCACGGTTTTCACGTACTTCTCGTCACCCACGTTCATTCTCCTTGGGTTTGCACGCACGGGGCGGCCCGTCCGCGCGCTGAAGCGGTCCCGCCGCCGGGGCCTGGGCCTCGGCGGGTCAGGACGCGCTGCCGCCCTGGTGCGTGCGCGCGACCATCTCGTCGGCCACGGCTCGCATTTCCTTGTAGAAGTCCAGGAACTCGTGCGGGCAGCGCGTGAAGAGCCGCTGGAGCGAACCCTGCAACGATTTCGGCAGGTGCTCGCGCTCGAAGTGCTCCATGATGTCCGTGGTGAGCCGGTAGAGGGGATCGACGCGCTCAAGCTTCCTG
>NZ_BLTE01000040.1 GCF_013019105.1 Fundidesulfovibrio magnetotacticus | reverse complement strand
AGGGCACGGGGTCCACCTCCAGCTCGCGGGCGATGAGCAGCGTCACCGGGGCCAGCAGCAGCACGGTGGTCACGTTGTCCAGCAGCGCCGAGGCCACGGCCGTGACGATGGAGAAGATGACCATGACGCGGAAGGGGTCGCCCTTGGCGACTTTGGCGCTCTTGATGGCCACGTACTGGAACACCCCGGTCTTGGTCATGATGTTCACCATGACCATCATGGAAATGAGCAGGAAGATGACGTTCCAGTCCACGCCCAGGTCGATGTCGTGCAGCGCGTCGTGCTGCGTGAGCACCTTGGTGAGCAGCGTGAGCGCCGCCCCGGCCATGGCCACCTTGGTCTTGTGGACCTTCTCCGAAACGATCACCGCGTAGGCGGTGAAGAAAATGCCGACTGCCACCCAGAACATAGGGAGCTCCATGGTCAGGCGTTCCGGCGCGGCGCGCCGAGGATGTCGATGAACCTGGTGAGGACGGCCTTGCGCGTCACCTCGCCCACACTGCGGCCTTGGTCGTCCAGCACGGGCAGGGCGTTGATCTCGCGCTCCTTGAAGAGGGCCTCGGCCTCCAGGAAGTGGGAGTCCTCCGCGAGGGCGGCGCAGCCCGAAGTCATGAGTTCGCGGGCCGTGAGGGCGCGGTTCTCCTCCAGGGCGCGGCGGATGAAGGCCTCCTCGTCGCCCAGGGCCTTGGCCAGGTTGGCGTCCACGTAGAAGGGCAGCATGGCCTTGAGCACGTCGTAGCTGGAGATGACCCCCAGAAGTTTCCCGTGGGAGTCCACCACATGGAGCAGGCGCGAGGGCATGTCGCGCATGGCGCGCAGCACCTGCTCGAAGCTCTCCTCGGGCGCGATGCGGTGGATGCGGGTGTTCATGATGGATGCTATCTTCATGGTTTTCCTTGGAATGGTGTGATAATTGTTCCGGCAGCCTCCCCGTCCGGGCGGTTGGAGCCCTGCCGCGGGAGACGGCAAAGCAGCATGTCGCGCCCGTCCGGCGAAACCTTGAGGGCCACCGGGTCGCCGCCCGGGAGCACTCCCACGGCTTCGTACCATACGCAGGCCCGGCCGTGCATGCGCCGGATGGTCCCCGGCAGCAGGCGCAGGGCGGGGACGCAGGCCTCAATCCCCGAGAGCACCTCGCGGGGCGCTTCCAGAAGGTTGCCCCGGGCGTCCAGCGCCAGGGCCTCTCCGTCGGCGTGAACCATCATCGAGAGGCTCTGCCCGTCGGGAAGGAAGCCGCTGACACGGTAGCGCACGGAGTGGGTGCCGTCCATCTCCACGCCCACCCGGCGGATGTGGATGCCGGGCGACTTGCGCATGGCGGCCTGTCGCACCTCCCGGGGCACGTCGCGAGGGGGCAGTTCGGCCGCGTTTCCTCCGGAGGGAGGGGCGAAGGCCCGCGCCGCCAGAAGGGCCAGCGAGGCCAGCGCCAGGTAGAGCAGGGCTTCCATTGCGTGTCCGGATGGGCGGATGGCGACGCCGCCGTCGGCCGGACATGCGTCCGGCCGGCCGGCGGGCGGCGTTTGTTCCTATTTCTTGGGGATGGCCCAGTCGGGCATGACGGAGAGGTCCACGCCCCAGACCAAGGGCATGAGGTAGTAGAC
>NZ_BLTE01000039.1 GCF_013019105.1 Fundidesulfovibrio magnetotacticus | reverse complement strand
GTCGCCACCGGCCACGGTCCTGGCGAAGTCCACGCCGCGGCGCACCGGCCCCGTGATGGCCCGGGTGATGAGCACCGCCACCGTCGCGCCCAGGGCCAGCGCCACCGCCAGCCCGCCGAGAAGGAGGCGGCCGGAGGTTTCCAGCCCCGCGTCGGACGCCTCGGCCAGGTGAGACGTCTGCTCCATGCCAGCGGCGGCGACGGCCTGGGCCACGTCCAGCAGGTGCCGGGCCGCCTGGGCGCGCTTCTCGCCCAGGGCGGCGAGGGCGCGGGTGTTCTCGATCTGCTTGCCCACCAGGAGCTTGAATTTGATGACGCGGTCCTCCAGCATGTCCAGGCGCCCCAGGTTGGCCTGCTGGTGGGTGCTTCCGCGAATCTTGTCCAGATTGCCTTCCAGTTCGGGAAAGAGGCTCAGGGCCGCGACATACTGGGAGACGTCGTCCTGGGAGTCGCCCGAGAGGATCTTGATGCGGATGTCCGCCACGGTCTGGACGATGACGCCCATGAGCGCGATCTTCTCGTAGCGCTCCACGATGGCCTCGTTGGCCGCGTCGCGCCCGATCTCCGCGCGCAGGGAGCTGTCCTGGGACTTCAGGAAGCTTGCGGACTGGGCGAGCACCTCCCCGGCCAGCCGGACGCGCTCGGCGCGGTCCTTGGCCTGCAGGTCGATGCGGGCCTTGGTGTCCGTGGCCATCTGCACGTACTCCGCGTGGCGCTCCTGCGCCTTTGCGATGCCCTCGCGCAGCTTGACCAGCCTGGGATACCTGTCGCCCAGCTCCCTGGCCTCGGCCAGGGCCTTTTCCACCTGGGCCAGCTCGGCCAGGGCCTCGGCGTGGTATTCCGGCTTGGCCGAATACGAATACCCCCGCATGGCGGAGAGCGTCTGCTGGACGTGGCGCTCCAGCCGTGCGGCCAGGGCGACTTCCGGAAGGTATTCGTCCTTCATGCGCGTGGAATTCTCCTGGGCGCTCTCCATGCGGGACGTGGCCAGCAGGCCCAGGATGCCGAGAATCAACAGAACCAGCCCGAAACCCAGGCCGATCTTCCATGCAAGTCGCAGATTGTTCATAGCCCCCCCTCGGTACGTCTTGAGGCACATCGCAACGTCGCGCCCGCGGGTTTTCCGGGGATGCCCCCGCCTGCGGCGAACCTTCGCGGGGCGGCCCTCACCGCCTCGCCAAAACCACCTGCGCAGTAGATCAAAGCGCTCGCGCGGGCAAGCCCCGCCCACGCGGAAATCTTTGACAAATACGTAGATATCCCTTCTCCGCATGGAGGGCCGCGACGGACCTCCCGGGACAGGACGAAGCGCCACGGACAGACCCGCCCGCGCACGTTCCTGCCCATGGCGCGGGTCCCGGACCGTGGACTAGCGTCCGCCTCCAGCGCCTGCCCGACAGTCTGTCCGCCAAGGAAGAACAAGAGCCGCAAGGCGGCCCGAGGCTGCTGAAAAGCCGGACTTGCGGCTCTTTCAGCTGCACTGCGCGCAGCGCGGCCTGGAGCAGGTCGGCTTTGCCGCCCGTAAGCGGCTTCTGAAAACCCCGTCCTCGGTGTACTCCCCAAAACGAAAGGGCCGCGACTCGCGTCGCGGCCCTTCGAAGACTGCCGGAGGACCCGGCTCAGGCCAGGGCGCGGGGCTTGCCCGCCCCCGGGGGCAGGGCCTGCCCGCC
>NZ_BLTE01000038.1 GCF_013019105.1 Fundidesulfovibrio magnetotacticus | reverse complement strand
CCGGGCTGGGCATCGCCTCAAGGGGCAGCGCCCGGGCATGGTCTCCTCGGGTGGGCCGCTGCAACGCAACAACCGGGGCAACCCGGCCAGACCGGCACGCTTTGGGGCGATACGGTCCCATCGCCGTGGGATCGGCATGAGTCGCCGGAAGGCTGGCAGGAGAGCGGCGGCGCTGGTCAGGAGGAAGAAAAGCCCAAGGAAGCCCCGAGTCCGGGAGGGACGATTCTGTTGACGGCATACGAACAAGGGGCTGGGCGAGTAGGGCACAGTGCGCTGTACATTCCAGGAAAGGGCTTTCTCTACGATCCGGCAGGGACCTACAACCAACGGATACGGGGAACTGGAGGGTGGTTCTACGAGGGCGACGAGGATTTTCCGAGCCTCCAGGATTACATCAACTACCACAACAAGACGGGTTGGGTGGAACAGGTCAAGATTCCGACCACGCCCAGTGAGGAGGCCTTGATCATCTCAAGGGCGGAGAGCATGCGTGACCCGGCTGGCCTCGAATGTGCCGCAAGGGTGTCAACGGTCCTTGAAGGCATATGCGGAATTAAAAAGTGTGAAACCCCGAATGCTCTCAAAGCGCAGGCCATAAATGCAAAGCGCGATGATTGAATCCTTTCTGAGCCGCCTGGCCTGGTGCGCCGCCGCGACGGTTGTCGCGGCGGGCGTATGGCTTGCCGCGCCCACGCGAGAGCTGTTCCTGATGAGTTACCGACCGGTTTCGGAGTGTTGGGAAGTAGCGGGGACGTTCTTCCTGCTGATGCTTGCCGGGCAGTATCTTCTCGACCGGACAATCCGGGAGGGCAGGCCTGGCGCGGTGTTGATCGGGATGTGGTTTCTGGGCTATTTGACGTTCTTTGCGGCGGAGTGTCTGCTGTTGCTCAATGAATTGTATGTTTACGAAATTCTGACGCAAAGCGATGTCTTTCTGCAGAGTTTTGTATTCATACTGATTGAGAGAACGTTCATGGCCGGTGCCGGTTATTACGGGGCATTTCTCGCCATGGTACACCGCAGCCTGCCTGGGATAGTGCGGAGAGCTGGATTGTCCAGTCACGGCCTGGGGGTGGCCGTGAACACTCCGGATGAGGATCGCGCTCCGGAGGAAAGCCGTCTGAAGAGGCTGCTCTGGAGCGGCCTTGCCACCGCGTTGGGGGCGTGCATCATGCTTTCCACGCCGCTGTTTTCCTCGTTCTATTTCCGAATTTGGCGGATGGACGTGAGATTGCAGTGGAGTTTGACATTTTATGGCTTGCTCTGGATCGTGATGTATTGCAGCAGCAAGTTCATTCGTAAGGATAGTTTGCCCGTGGTGGTAATGGTGAGCGCGTTTTACGGCATCATGATCGGGTGCGCCTGGTACACATTCAACCAGTTCAGTCAGTTGCCGCAACGGTTGGTTTTCGCGGTGTTTGCGTCATCGTTGCACGGAACATATGTGAACGCCGTGATCGTGGCGCTCCTCTGCCGCTACCTCCCGAGGCTGGTGGGTTGGGTCACGAACTTACCCACATAGCGCTATGTGGGTGGAAAGAGAAAGCTGCCTGGATACAATCCTCCGAAAACATCAGGAGGATTCGTCATGTTGTTCAAGCCGTTCGGTTCCAGCCTTCTTGCCTCGGCGCAGCCCGAGGCGATCCAGTACGCGTCCGGTCCCGCAAGGGGCCTCTCCGGTGGCCTTTGGACGAACCATGCTCCTCCGGTCCAGGCGGCCGGTCCGGGTCCGGTCAGGCCCGGGTCCGCGTCGGGTGGACCCTTCTCGGCTCCCCACCCGGACGATCCGGGTCCGCTGGAGAACTATCCCTTCGGCCGCCCGCCGCTTACCCCGGAACAGACCCGTCGGGCCTACGCCCGGCAATTGGGGATCGACCCCTCGCAGATCGACCCCA
>NZ_BLTE01000037.1 GCF_013019105.1 Fundidesulfovibrio magnetotacticus | reverse complement strand
ACGGAGATCGTGGTGCGCATGGAAGAGGTGCAGCCCGACGCCTTCAAGGCGTTCTTCAAGTGGGTGTCCTCGTCCATCAGGGCCACGTCGGCCAGCGTGAACGCCCAGGGCAACGCGGCGGTGACCATCCCCCCGCCGCCCGTTGGAATTCAGATCGTGCCCTAGCGCGGGCCGGTGCTCCCGCGCGTGCGGGAGCACCGAAAGACGGCCGGAGACGTCGGGCAGGGCGTCAAGGCCAAGAGCGGCACGCCATGAACCATCAAAAAGGCACGGCAATGGACGATACTAAAAGATTGCCCATCTACCTGGTGGTGGACGCCTCGGGCGGCATGCACGGCGAGAAGATCGAATCCGTGCGCCAGGGAATCCGGTCCTTGCTGGCGGACCTGCGCGGGGACCCGCGGGCCATGGCGACGGTCTGGCTGTCCGTGATCACATTTGGCTCTTCGGCCCGCCAGAACTCCCCCCTTTCGAGTCTCGGTCTCTTCAGGGAGCCTGATCTCGATGCCGACGGCGCCGTGGCCATGGGGGAGGCCCTCGGACTCCTGAAGGAGTGCATCGAACGGGAGGCGAGAGAGAACTCCACCAACCGGGTGGGCGACTGGAAGCCCTTTGTCTTTCTCATGTCCTTCCGGCAGCCTCAGGACTCCTGGGAAACCGCCGCTGAAGCTTTGATGAGTTTTCGCCCCATGAACATCATCGCTTGCGCCATCGGCCCCTACGCCGACGAGATGCCGCTCAAGAGGATCACGCCGTTCGTGGTGCGCATGGAGGAGGTGCAGCCCGACGCCTTCAAGTCGTTCTTCGCGTGGGTGTCCGCGTCCATCAGGGCCATGACGGCCGGCGTGAACGCCCGAGGCGGCGCGGCGGTGTCCATCCCTCAGCCACCCTCGGGCATCTCGATCGTGTCCTGAGGGGCCGGGGCTTGAGCAGGCGCGGGAGACCCGAAAGACAGCCGGGGCGGCATGCGGGGCAACCAGGCCGAGGCGCGCGGACAGCGGGCCCGGCGGGATGCGAGACGACTAACCGGAAAGAGGTTCCGTCTGATGAGCACAGCCAAAGGCAACGACGATCTCATAAAGCAGACATCAGCCGAATTCCTCCGCAGGCTGGGGCTCTCCCCGACGGGCGGCAAGGAAGAAGTCAAGCCGTTGAACGCGCAACTGGTCGAACCATTTCAGCGCCTCTGCGCCGAGGCCATCGGCGCGTTGGTGCGTAGAGGGCTGAACCCGGAGCAGGGCACCGCGGACGCATCTTCCAGGCCCGAGGGATTGAGGCCACGCCTTGAGGCCTGGATCGAGCAGGGCGGAGAGGAACGCCGGACAGCCAGCTATTTCGCGGTGGAGTTTCTCTCGAACGCGGCGCGGCGCGTCCTCGGTCTCAAGATGACCAAGCAGGGTTTCGCGGCGGAGACGCACGCCTCCGCCTGGGTTGTTTTCCAGGAGTGGGTCGCGTCCGGGGGCAAGGCCCGCCTGCGCGACATGGACGCGGAAGTGCACAAATGCGTAAAAAAATACCTGATGGAGAAGCACATGGAGAAGAATGTCCAGGGCAAGGCGGATGCCCGGTCCGATACCGCGAAGCAGCAGACGTCGGCAGGTTCAGGCACGCAGGGGGCTTCCGAAGAGAGGGATTCGGCGTATGAATTCACACCGCTCAAGGAACGCGGGGAGTTGGCTGGCGGCGCTCCCGCCCCTGAGCTGACCTCCAGGGGCCTCCCCTCCGGAGCGGTAGCCCCCCAGGGCGCGACGCGCGCCGCCGCCCAGGCTGCCGCCGCGAGGCCGGGCGCAGGCGTCGGAACAACCCAAGTCCGCTCCCCCCAGGCCGCCGCCGCGACGCCTGGCGCGGTCAGGGCGTCCCAGGCCAGCACGCAGCCCCCTGCCGCCGCCTCCCAGGGCGCGGCGCGGACATCCGTCCAGGCCGCCGCCGCGACGCCTGGCGCGGGCGTCGGGGCGTCCCAGGCCAGCACGCAGCCCCCTGCCGCCGCCTCCCAGAGCGCGGCGCGGACATCCGTCCAGGCCGCCGCCGCGACGCCTGGCGCGGTCGGGGCGTCCCAGGCCAGCACGCAGCCCCCTGCCGCCGCCTCCCAGGCTTCCGGCGGGGTAGCCTCCGCCCAAACCGCCGATCCGGCGCGGCAGGCCCCTTCCGTCGAACCCGCCCCGGAAGAGCCGCAGCCCCGTGCGGTGGACACCACGGACCTCTGGAAATACGTCCCCGTGCCCGAAGGCCCGGACAAGCATACGGAATATGCCGTCGCACGCAAGGCCATGCCCAACGGCTTCACGGCCCTGGCCGCCCGCGCCAGGGGCCGCAAGCACAAGCACGAAGGCACCAACTGCGATGACTGGTTCGCGCTTGACCATGCAGGCGACTGGAGCTTCCTGGCCGTCTCCGACGGGGCGGGCTCCTGCGCCTTCTCGCGCGTGGGCTCCATGGCCGCCTGCGGCGCGGCGGTGGAGTCCTTGCGCCAGTCCCTGGGGGAGCTGAAGCTGCCCGAGATGCCAATGGAAGGCATCCAGCCCTCCGAAGAGCGCGTCTTCGCCGACGAGACGCTGGAGCGAGTCCAGCTGAGCCTGCATCAGGCCATGCGCGACGCCCGCGCGGCCATGGACGCCGCCGTGGAGGAGCGCGCCGCCGACCCGGCCTACGCGGCGCGCCTGGGCCGCGCTCTGGTTCTCAAGGACCTCTCGGCCACGCTGCTGTTGGCCGTGCACACGCGCGCCGTGATCGCGGGCACGTCCCGCGACGTCGTCATGACCTGCCAGATCGGCGACGGCATGATCGCGGCCGTGAGCCAGGCGTTCTCCCTGCGCGTGCTGGCCAAGCCCGACAGCGGGGCCTTCTCGGGCGAAACGGAATTCCTCACATCGCCCCGCAAGCTGGAGGACGCAAGCCTGCGCGCCAACACCCACCTTTTCGTGGGCGCTCTCAGGACGCTCATGCTCATGACCGATGGCGTCTCCGACGACTACTTCCCGGAAGACCCGGGCATGAAGCTCCTCTACGCCGATTTGTGCCTCAACCGTGTGCTGCCCTTGCCTCCCGCCGGGACGCAGGGGCTGGAGGAGGCCCTCAAGAAACAGGGCAAGACCCCCGAAGACCTGGCGTTGGACCCCAAAACCATGACCCAGTTGCGCCTCTCGGGAGAGGGCAAATCCGAGCATGTGCTGGTGCGCTCCGTGCGCACCATGGCCCGCGCGGCCGGTATCGAACCCGAAGCCTTCCTCGCGAGCCCCGCGCTCCTGCACGAAATCGCCAGAGGCGAGCCCATGATCCAGGGAGCGGAAAGCCTGCCGCCGGAAGAACAACTGTTGCTGTGGATTGATTCGTACGTCGTCAGGGGCTCCTTCGACGACAGGACAATGATCGTCCTTTACGAGGAGATGTAGGTCATGAGTGAGAAAGCGATTCTGCTCGACGGACAGGTGGTCGAATACGAGACGAACCTGATCGGCGAAGGGGCCATGAAGGATGTCTACTTCACCAAGGACCGCTCCTCGGTGGTCTGTTTCTTCAAGAGTTCCCAGGACAACCATCGCCTGGCGCGCCTGGAGTCCGTGCTGGGGCGCTTCAATCCCCTGAAGGGCTCGCACGGGAACTACTGGCAGGACTACTTCTGCTGGGTGAGCGGCATCGTCAAGTCCCCGAGACTCGGCGTTGTGGCGCCGGTATACCCGCGGAATTACTTCTTCCAGTCCGGTCCCTTCCAGGGCAAGGAAAAGGAAGGCACATGGTTCTTCGGCCGCAAGACCAGACCCCTGCTCCCCAAACAGGAGCTGGGCACCTGGATCAACTACTTCCGCATCTGCATCCGCCTGACCCGAGCCATCCGGCGCATGCACGCGGCTGGCCTTGCCCACTCGGACCTCTCTCCCAAGAACGTGCTCATCGACCCCATCAACGGAAGCTGCACGGTCATCGACATTGATTCCCTCGTCGTCCCGGGCATCTACCCGCCCGACGTGCTGGGCACTCGCAACTATATGGCCCCCGAGGTCATCGGCACCTGCTGCCTGCCCCTGGACGATCCCGGCCGCAAGACGCCCTCCATCCGTACGGACCTTCACGCCCTGGCCACGCTCATCTACCAGTACCTCTTCCTGCGCCACCCCCTGCAGGGGCCCAAGGTCCACCCCGCCAATTCCAGCGAGGAGCAGGAAACCATGGAGATGGGACACAAGGCCCTCTTCGTGGAGCATCCCACGGACAAGTCCAACCGGCCCAAGAAGCTGGACGTGCCCTACTCGGTGCTGGGGCCCTATCTGGGCGAGCTGTTCCTCAA
>NZ_BLTE01000036.1 GCF_013019105.1 Fundidesulfovibrio magnetotacticus | reverse complement strand
CAACGTTCACGACGGGCGGAGACGGAAACGATCTTTATCAGCCAAGTATGAGTAAGGGACGGCGACGCATCGTTTGAAGCGTTGCATGACGGACCGACCGCACCATGAGCCCGAACGGCCACAGAGTGGGTTGGTGACAGAGTGCGATGCAGTGTTGATGCGTAGCGCGTTCCTCCCGGAACGGGGAAAAGAAATCTGGTCGGCGGCGAAAAAAGCCGTTGACAACTGGCGGCGGGGCGCTTAGAAAGCTCCTCCCGTCACGAGGTTTCCACCCGGGACGGGGCGGATGAAAAAACGGATGAAAAAAGTCGTTGACATCCGGGGCCGACTGAGAGTAGTTAGCCCCTCCCGCCGCGAAGGGAACTTCGAGGGCGGGGCCGGAAACGAACTTGAAAAAAGTGGTTGACGGCACGGGGGTGAAAGCTTAGAAAGCCCCTCCGCCACGAAGGAGACTTCGGAGCGGGATTGAAAAAAAGAGTCGGCGGCGAGAAAAAAGTCGTTGACAAGATGATCCGGAGGGGGTTACAAGCTCCTCCCCGCGACGAGAAAACGCGGAAGTGATCTTTGACAATTAAATAGCGAGTCGGGTGATTCTGAAAGAAAAAGCACACCCTGTCGACGCAAGTCGGCTGGGTTTCAGCAAGACAAGGATTTCAAACTGGAGAGTTTGATCCTGGCTCAGATTGAACGCTGGCGGCGTGCTTAACACATGCAAGTCGTGCGAGAAAGGAGACTTCGGTCTCTGAGTAGAGCGGCGCACGGGTGAGTAACGCGTGGATGATCTACCCTTGAGTTCGGGATAACGGGACGAAAGACCCGCTAATACCGTCTAACAATCCATTTCATCATGGGTTCAAAGCAGGCCTCTCGACGAAGCTTGCGCTTGAGGATGAGTCCGCGTCCCATTAGCTAGTTGGCGGGGTAACGGCCCACCAAGGCAACGATGGGTAGCTGGTCTGAGAGGATGATCAGCCACACTGGAACTGAAACACGGTCCAGACTCCTACGGGAGGCAGCAGTGGGGAATATTGCGCAATGGGGGAAACCCTGACGCAGCGACGCCGTGTGAGGGAAGAAGGCCTTCGGGTCGTAAACCTCTGTCAGAAGGGAAGAACCGCCGGGGGTCGAATAGCCTCTCGGTCTGACGGTACCTTCAGAGGAAGCGCCGGCTAACTCCGTGCCAGCAGCCGCGGTAATACGGAGGGCGCGAGCGTTAATCGGAATCACTGGGCGTAAAGCGTGCGTAGGCTGTTTGATAAGTCAGGCGTGAAATCCCTCGGCTCAACCGGGGAACTGCGCTTGATACTGTCGAACTCGAGTCCTGGAGAGGGTGGCGGAATTCCTGGTGTAGGAGTGAAATCCGTAGATATCAGGAGGAACACCGGTGGCGAAGGCGGCCACCTGGACAGGTACTGACGCTGAGGCACGAAAGCGTGGGGAGCAAACAGGATTAGATACCCTGGTAGTCCACGCGGTAAACGATGGATGCTAGGTGTCGGGGAGCGATCTTCGGCGCCGCAGCTAACGCATTAAGCATCCCGCCTGGGGAGTACGGTCGCAAGGCTGAAACTCAAAGGAATTGACGGGGGCCCGCACAAGCGGTGGAGTATGTGGTTTAATTCGATGCAACGCGAAGAACCTTACCTGGGTTTGACATCCCTCGAATCCTCCCGAAAAGGAGGAGTGCCCTTCGGGGAGCGGGGAGACAGGTGCTGCATGGCTGTCGTCAGCTCGTGCCGTGAGGTGTTGGGTTAAGTCCCGCAACGAGCGCAACCCTTGTCCTTAGTTGCTACCGGGTAAAGCCGGGCACTCTAGGGAGACCGCCTCGGTCAACGGGGAGGAAGGTGGGGACGACGTCAAGTCATCATGGCCCTTACGCCCAGGGCTACACACGTACTACAATGGCGGATACAAAGGGTCGCGAAGCCGTGAGGTGAAGCCAACCCCAAAAAGTCCGTCTCAGTCCGGATTGCAGTCTGCAACTCGACTGCATGAAGCTGGAATCGCTAGTAATCGCGCATCAGCATGGCGCGGTGAATACGTTCCCGGGCCTTGTACACACCGCCCGTCACACCACGAAAGTTGGTTCTACCCGAAGCCGCCGGGCTAACCGCAAGGAGGCAGGCGTCTACGGTAGTGCCGATGATTGGGGTGAAGTCGTAACAAGGTAGCCGTAGGGGAACCTGCGGCTGGATCACCTCCTTTACAGAAAGAAACCCGACTCGCTATTTAATTGCAAGGATCAAATCCTTGCAGCCGCCGGCCCGAGGGCCTGTAGCTCAGGTGGTTAGAGCGCACGCCTGATAAGCGTGAGGTCGATAGTTCAAGTCTATCCAGGCCCACCACCCCATGTTTGATGGGGGCGTAGCTCAGCCGGGAGAGCGCCTGCCTTGCACGCAGGAGGTCATCGGTTCGAACCCGTTCGCCTCCACCATAATGGTGGAATGAACGGCGGGACAACGGCGGCAGATCATTGAAAGTTGAATAAGGGATGGAACGCGTTAGTACGCGGGACAAGATAATAAGGGCAATCGGTGGATGCCTTGGCGCTAAGAGGCGATGAAGGACGCGGTAGGCTGCGATAAGATTCGGGGAGCCGCCAAACAGGCTATGATCCGGATATTTCCGAATGGGGAAACCCGGCTGGAGTCATGTCCAGTCATCTCCTTACTGAATACATAGGTTTGGAGAAGCGAACGCAGGGAAGTGAAACATCTCAGTACCTGCAGGAAGAGAAATCAAATGAGATTCCCTCAGTAGCGGCGAGCGAAGAGGGAAGAGCCCAAACCGTGCGGATTCGTCCGTGCGGGGTTGTGGGACCGGTACAAGCGATCCGCAAGTATGCAGGGGAAGTGTCTGGGAAGGCACGTCATAGAGGGTGAAAGCCCCGTACCCGAACCAGAAAGCGGCGCGTCCGGCACCCGAGTACCACGAGGCCCGTGAAACCTCGTGGGAATCTGGGGGGACCATCCTCCAAGGCTAAATACTCCTTAGCGACCGATAGTGCACCAGTACCGTGAGGGAAAGGTGAAAAGAACCCCTGTTAGGGGAGTGCAATAGAACCTGAAACCGATTGCCTACAAGCGGTGGGAGCAGCTTCGGCTGTGACCGCGTGCCTTTTGCATAATGAGTCAGCGAGTTACTCTCATGTGCGAGGTTAAGTCTAAAATGACGGAGCCGCAGCGAAAGCGAGTCTGAATAGGGCGCTTTAGTACATGGGAGTAGACCCGAAACCAGGTGATCTATCCATGAGCAGAGTGAAGCTCGGGTAAAACCGAGTGGAGGCTCGAACCAGTTAGGGCTGAAAACCTTTTGGATGACTTGTGGATAGGGGTGAAAGACCAATCAAACCTGGTGATAGCTGGTTCTCCCCGAAATATATTGAGGTATAGCCTCGGATTAGACGTACGGAGGTAGAGCACTGAAAGGGCTAGGGGTCCCACCAGATTACCAAACCCTATCAAACTCCGAATGCCGTCCGTTGATGTCCGGGAGTCAGACTCTGGGTGCGAAGGTCCAGGGTCGAGAGGGTAAGAGCCCAGATCGCCGGCTAAGGTTCCCAAGTTCATGCTGAGTGTATAAGGAAGTGACGTCGCTTAGACATCCAGGAGGTTGGCTTAGAAGCAGCCATCCTTTAAAGAAAGCGTAATAGCTCACTGGCCTAGCGACGTTGCGCCGAAAATGTATCGGAGCTAAGCATGACACCGAAGCCGCGGGATCGCACTTTGTGCGATCGGTAGGGGAGCGTTCCGTGACGGGATGAAGGCAGTGCGTAAGCCCTGCTGGACTAAACGGAAGTGATAATGCTGACATGAGTAACGTTAAAACGAGTGAGAAACTCGTTCGCCGTAAACCCAAGGTTTCCTGGGTAAAGTTAATCTTCCCAGGGTGAGCCGGCCCCTAAGGCGAGGCTGAAAAGCGTAGCTGATGGGAAACAGGTTAATATTCCTGTGCTCGTGCGAGTGTGCGATGGGGGGACACGGAAGGGTAGGCCATCCGGCTGTTGGACGCCGGTGCAAGCAGGTAGGCTTGAGAGTAGGCAAATCCGCTCTCTTTAAGGCCGAGATGTGATGCCGTGACTTTATAGTCTGAAGTGGTTGATCCCATGCCGTCGAGAAAAGCCTCTAAGTTTAGCGCGCGCGAACCGTACCGCAAACCAACTCTGGTGGGTGGGGAGAATATCCCAAGGCGCTTGAGAGAACTCCGGTTAAGGAACTCGGCAAATTGACCCCGTAACTTCGGGAGAAGGGGTGCCTCTGGATGTGAAGTACTTGCTACGTAAGCATCAGGAGGCCGCAGAGAAATGGCGGTGGCGACTGTTTACTAAAAACACAGGTCTGTGCGAAGTCGCAAGACGACGTATACGGACTGACTCCTGCCCGGTGCCGGAAGGTTAAGGGGTGAGGTCAGCGCAAGCGAAGCCTTAAACCGAAGCCCCGGTAAACGGCGGCCGTAACTATAACGGTCCTAAGGTAGCGAAATTCCTTGTCGGGTAAGTTCCGACCTGCACGAATGGAGTAACGATCTCCGCACTGTCTCAACCGGAGGCTCAGTGAAATTGAAGTGGCGGTGAAAATGCCGTCTACCCGCGGAAAGACGGAAAGACCCTGTGCACCTTTACTATAGCTTGACATTGGTTTTTGGGCATTCATGTGTAGGATAGGTGGGAGACTGTGAACCCTGCGCGCTAGCGTGGGGGGAGTCAACGTTGAAATACCACCCTTGGATGTTTAAGAATCTAACTCCATGCCGTTATCCGGCTGGAGGACATTGTCTGGTGGGTAGTTTGACTGGGGCGGTCGCCTCCCAAATAGTAACGGAGGCTCGCAAAGGTTCCCTCAGGCTGATTGGAAACCAGCCGTTGAGTGCAAAAGCATAAGGGAGCTTGACTGTGAGAGAGACATCTCGAGCAGGTACGAAAGTAGGCTTTAGTGATCCGGTGGTCCCGCATGGAAGGGCCATCGCTCATAGGATAAAAGGTACGCCGGGGATAACAGGCTGATCGCATCCAAGAGTTCACATCGACGATGCGGTTTGGCACCTCGATGTCGGCTCATCACATCCTGGGGCTGGAGCAGGTCCCAAGGGTTCGGCTGTTCGCCGATTAAAGTGGTACGCGAGCTGGGTTTAAAACGTCGTGAGACAGTTTGGTCCCTATCTTCCGTGGGCGTAGGAGGATTGAGAGGGTTTGCCCCTAGTACGAGAGGACCGGGGTGAACGAACCACTGGTGTTTCTGTTGTGGCGCCAGCCGCATTGCAGAGTAGCCACGTTCGGAAAAGATAACCGCTGAAAGCATCTAAGCGGGAAACTTGCCTCAAGACTAGTCCTCCCTGAAGGGCCCAGGTAGACTACCTGGTTGATAGGCCGCACGTGCAAGCGTAGTGATACGTTCAGCGAAGCGGTACTAATAGCCCGTTCGGCTTGACTCGCTAAGTACAAAACGCGTTCCTCCCTTATTAACTTAATATCTCCAGGAATTTCCTGGTGGCCTTAGAGGAGGGGGTACACCCGATCCCATTCCGAACTCGGAAGTTAAGCCCTCCTTCGCCGATGATACTGCCAGGACCGCTGGTGGGAAAGTAGGTCGCTGCCAGGATCCTTTAAACAAGCCGCCCGCTC
>NZ_BLTE01000035.1 GCF_013019105.1 Fundidesulfovibrio magnetotacticus | reverse complement strand
TTAGGCCGCCGGAGGCTATTCCTCCTACCGCACCTCCCCCCCCCCCCGCCGCAACCGCACCGAACGCCACCGCGAAGGGTAAGGTGAAGGGTCTTGCTCCGGGAACCGCAGCGATCCCTTGCCCTCAGTGATTCTCAGCCTCAGGCTCGCCCTGCCAGAGTCCGTCTTCCACGCGCATGGCGTAGCGCGTCGCGAACCCCCGGGCGTTGTCCACCAGGCGGATGGAGCGTGGCCGGAACACGTGGGCGCGTACCTTGGCCAAGCGCGCCGCCGCCTCCCCTCCTCCGGCCAGGAGCGCGGCCGCGAAGGGATAGCGGCGCACGTAGGCGGCCAGGGCTCGGGCCTTGGCGGCGGTTCCTTGGGCCTCGCGCGCCTCGCCTTCCATCTGCAGACCTTTGATTTCCTTCCAGGAGTCAGTGCGCGCGTGCACCGTGGCGGCGCAGGCGGGGCTTGCGGCCAGGTTGCGGCAGTGGCGTGAACGCGGCGAGGAGTAGAAGACCAGGGCCAGGCCATCCCGGGCGAACCAGACGTCGGTGGCCCAGGGCAGTCCTTCGGGGCCGCAGGTGGCCAGGGTCAGGGTGCGCTCGGAGTCCAGCAGGGCCAGCGCGGCGGCCTCGAACTCCTCACGCGTCATGTCCGCTCCAGCGGCGGAAGAGGTCGTGCTCAAGGCCGAACTGGTCGAGCACCTTGCCCACGGTCTGGTCCACGATGTCCATGATGGTCTGGGGCCCGTGGTAGAAGGAGGGGGCTGGCGGCAGGATCACGCCGCCCATCTCGGCGACGGCGGTCATGTGGCGCAGGTGCCCCAGGTGCAGGGGAGTCTCGCGCGGGACGATCACCAGTTTGCGGCGCTCCTTGAGGGCCACGTCGGCGGCTCGCGTGAGGAGGTTGTCGTTGAGCGAGAGGGCGATCTGGGCCAGGCTCTTCATGGAACAGGGGACCACGGCCATGCCCAGGGTGCGGAAGGAGCCGCTTGAGATGGAAGCCGCCAGGTTGGAGGGATCGTGCACCACGTGGGCCAGTGAGAGCACATCGTCCAGTTCGCGCTCCGTCTCCAGGCGCAGGGTGAGGCGTGCGCCCTGGCTCATGACCAGGTGGGTTTCCAGGTCCGGAATGGCGCGCAGCACTTCGAGCAGCCGCACGCCGTAGACCACTCCGCTTGCGCCGGAGATGCCGACCACGAGTCGCTTCATGGGAAGACCTCGGGTTGAGCCGCAACCCGAGGGAGGCGGCGGGATGTGCCTGAGCGGCCCCTCGCGGTGGCCGCTCAGGCGTCTACAGGGCTCTTGCTGCTAGGGCTGGATGACGGAGCCCAGCAGGCCCAGGAATTTGCGCATCCATTCGGGGTGTGCGGGCCAGGCTGGGGCGCTCACCAGGTTGTCGTCCACGTGGGCGTTGGAGAAGGTGTCGTTGATTTCCAGCCATTTGCCTCCCGCCATGAGGATGTCCGGGCGTACGGCCGGGTAGGCGGTGCAGCCCTTGCCCGCAAGGACCCCGGCGGCCACGAGCACCTGCTGGCCGTGGCAGACGGAGGCGATGGGCTTCTTGGCCTCGGCGAAGTGGCGCACGATGTCCAGGACGCGCTCGTTGAGGCGGATGTATTCCGGGGCGCGTCCGCCGGGGATCACCAGGGCGTCGTAGTCCAGGGGGTCCACGGAGTCGAAATCGTGGTTGATGAGGAAGTTGTGGCCGGGTTTTTCGGTGTAGGTCTGGTCGCCCTCGAAGTCGTGCACGGCGGTTTTCACCTTGTCTCCGGCCTTCTTGCCGGGACAGACGGCGTGCACCTCGTGCCCCACCATGAGCAACATCTGGAAGGGGACCATCACTTCGTAGTCTTCAACGAAGTCGCCGACGAGCATCAGAATGCGCTTTACCGACATCTGTATCCTCCGTGTGCGGCGGCGCGCCCGGGGGCAGCGCCCAGATTGACTTTCTTCATACCCGTCTGGCTGGCGGTTGCAAGGGCCAATCAGGGCGTGTTCCCGCCGAAAGCCCCCACTGCTGCGTCATGGACACGGATCGGGAGCCGTTCGATGCGCTCTGCCACGTTTCGAAACGGATTCGTAACGTTCGTCCTCTAGCCGAAGAAGTCCTACATCCATCCTTTTTGGAGACGTGCATGAAAAGAGTTCTGTTCCTTTGCGTCCACAACAGCGCGCGCAGCCAGATTGCCGAGGCCTACCTGAAGCTGCTGGGCGGCGACGGATTCCATGTGGAGAGCGCCGGTTTCGAACCCGGCCCCATCAATCCCCTGGTGGTGGAGGTCATGGCCGAGGTTGGCGTGGACCTGACGGACAAAGGGTCCCAGAAGGTCTTCGATCTCTTCCGGGAGGGCCGGGTGTTCGACTACGTGATCACCGTGTGCGAGGAATCCGAGGGTTCCAAGTGCCCCATCTTCCCGGGCATGACCCATCGCCTGCACCTCGCCTTCGAGGACCCGGCGGCCGTCACCGGAACCCGCGAGGAGCGCCTTGCCCAGGTGCGGGCCATCCGCGACGCCATCCGCAAGGTAGTGGAGGAGTTCATCTCCTGGGTGGGCAGTTCCGGCCGCAAGCCGCTGGGCGATTTCTGGGAGATCAAGCCCACGGCCTGACGCCGCGTGAGGCCGCCGAATACGGCGCTTGGCACGTCGTGTCCCAGGCCGCCGGGTGTTGCGACTGAACATCGCGTCCAAACGGGTTGTCCAGGCGACCAGCTGAAACCAATGACGTATGTTGGAATGCAGCCCCGGTTTTCGACACTGCGAAACAAACACGTGACGCCGGAGCAACCCTCCCGCGGGGCGTTTCCAACCCCTTGAGCGCCCCTTGAAGGGAAATCGTCGAGAAGCGATCCGCAGGCGCGCCGAGCGCGAACCCTGGAAAGAACGAGCCCCTTCCGGCGTTGCCGGAAGGGGCTCTCCGAGTTGCCGGGGGTTCGTTCGCTATTTGACGAACACCTGCGCCGGGTTGAGGGCGTAGGTCCAGGGCAGGCCGTAGTTCTTCCAGCCATTCTTCATGCGTTTGCCGTTGTAGAGGTTCTCGGGGTCGGTCACGGCGTCGCCCTCGAAGCTGTCCACCATGCTCCAGACGTTGGTGTACCCGGCGGCGGCCAGAAGGTTCACGGCTGCGGCGGAACGCTGTCCGCTGCGGCACATGGCGATGATGGTGGCGTTCTTGTCCAGCTTTTTGGCCACCTGGGCCACGAAGTCGGGGTTGGCGGCCATGCCGTAGGACTTCTTTTCGGCGTCGAAGGCGGGGCTGAAGAACTGCACGGGGATGTTCAGGGCCATCTCGGGGTGGCCCACGAAGACGTACTCTTCGGGGCTGCGCACGTCCAGGATAACCACTTCCTTGGGTTTGGCGCGCCACATGAGGTAGGCTTCCATGGCGGTGCAGTACTTGCCCAGGGTGGTCTGCTTGCGGGCGTCGGTGGGCACGGGGGTGGAAGGCTGCTGGGCCAGGGCCGCGCCGACGAAGAGAAGGCACGACAGGACGGCAGCCGACAGGATTGCGACATGCTTCTTCATGGGGTTCCTCTGAGTTGTTGGTTGATGCCTGTGTACAACGAACGCCATGATATTCTCTAACGTTCAGCGCGCAGGGCATCAACCCTTTGGCAAGGTCTGGTATCGACGGGCGCGATGCCCGCAGGCATGACGCGGCGCGGGGATCAATCGCGATCGAAGGGCGTCTGGCGGCGGAAGAGTTCCTTGGGGGCCCAGAAGGCTTTCTGGGGGTCCCAGGACCAGCGCAGGCCCAGGCCGCCGTAGGCCTCGGTGTAGTCGGAAGCGTTGGAGACGCCGCCGAAGACGCCTGCCGCCACGTGGGGCGTGATGCGCAGCAGGGCCTCGCCTTTGGCCGAATAGGCGAGTTTCGTCTCGGTCTTGGCGGCGTAACGGCCGCCCAATTCGGTGATCTGGCCGGAGGTGAGCCCCGCCGTGGAAGAGCCCAGGGGGTACTTGGGCGCTCCGGCGTTGTTCTCGTAGAGCCAGCCCACGGAGCCCTCCACATCCAGCCACCAGGTGCGGCATTCGGGGGTGCGCAGCCGCGCGAACGGCCCGGCGATGAAGAGCAGATCCGGGCTGTAGTAGCCGCCGTGGCCGACGGTGTAGAAGTTGCTGTTCACGGCGTAGTGCTTGAGCGTGGCGAACGCGCCCAGGGCAAGCTCGGCCTCCTGGAAGCGGAAGGTGCGCCCGGCGGAGAGGTTGCCGGAGAGGCCGGCGTTGCCCTCCACGTTCTCGCCCCAGAGGTAGTCGGCCTGCCCGCCAGTGGTGATGAACCAGTCCTTGGCGGGTGTGAAGGTGATCTTGCCCCGGCCGCCCGTGCGCAGCACCCGGCCCCAGGAGCGCGAGCCGTAGGGGTCGCGCAGGCCTGTCCAGGAGAGGATGGATTCCGTGACCGCCTTCTGGTGTACGGCCAGCTCCCATTCCGGGGTGGACACCGAGAAGGCGAATGTTGGCAGGGGCGCGACGGGGCCTCCGATGGGCGACGTGCCCGCCTCCAGCCTCCAGCGGTAGGGGCCTTCCACGTCCAGGGCCAGCAGGGGCGTGTAGACCGTCAGGTCCGTGAGCAGGGCGTTGCGCTGGGGCGTGCCCGCCACGCGGGCGAAGTAGGAGCCCGCATAGGGGGACTGGGGCGCGTCGCCGCTGGAGAGGAAATGGGCCGAGGCCCCGGCAGTGAAGCGCATGCCCGAGGGGAGAGCCCAGGAGTATCGGGCCGGGACGCTCCATTCCAGAAGCCGGGAGGTCCCTTTGTCGCCGGTCTTGGAACGCACGAAGCCCAGGGCGTCGATCTGGGGGGTGTCGGCGTTGGTGCAGCAGCCGTCCGTACCCGTGGACGCCGCCAGGATGGGGGCCTTCTGGGTTGCGTAGAAATCAGCGGCGGCGGATTTGGTTTCGGGGTCCTGGGCCATCCGTGCAGCCGTCTCGAAGGCCTTCACGCGCTGCCCCGTGGCGGCGTACCCCTGGGCCATGGGGGCCAGGAAGCGCTTGTCGCCCGTGGCCGCGTACCGATCGGAGAAGGTTTTCAAGGCCTTGGCGTCCTCGCCCCGGGCCTGGGCGATCCAGGCGTCGAGTTCGGCAAGCTCCCCTCCCCCGGGTTGGAGGGCGCGCGCCGCCTCCGCCTGCCTGGCCGCGAGGGCCGGGTCCTTGGCGTCCAGGGCCGTGAAGGCCTGCTTCACATGGACCTGATAGGCCAGGTCGCGCATGGCGGGGTCGTCGGCATGACCGCTGGAGGCGGCCACGCCCAGGGCCTCGTCCAGGAGGCCGAGCCGCAGGTTGGCGTAGCCGAGTCCCAACTGGAGATCGAGGCGTTTGGGGAAGGCTCCCGCCAATTCGCGGAACGCCCGCTGGGCCTGGGCGGCGCGGCCGTTGGCGAGGTCGTCCCAGGCCAGGGCGGCCCGGGCGTCGGGATCGGCGGGGTCCGCGGCCAGGATGTCCCGCGCCAGTTGGAGCTTGCGGGCCTGGCTGGTGGAGGCGTCGCCCATCTCCTTGCGGTCCAGGGTCAGGGCCAGACGGCGCAGGGCCTCGGCGCGGGCGGGGTCGGACGGGGGCGAGGCCTGCCGGTAGCGTTCCAGCTTCTGGCGCACGACGGCCGGGGACTCCAGGGCGGCCAGTTCGTAGAGCACGCCCAGGCGCACGCCGAAATCCTGGCGGGGGCATGCGGCGAGGCGATCCAGCACGGAGCGGGCCTCGTCCTGTCGGGAGACGCCCGCGAGGCCTTGGGCGATCTTCAGGAACACGTCGGCGTCGGCGCAACGCTCCAGGGCGGGCGAATGCTCCTTGAGCAGCGCGGCCAGCCTGCGGGCGTCGGGGGCCGATCCGGCGCGGGCCAGCGCCTGGCGCACGCCGTCGGGCGTTGCGGTCGGGGCGGCGGCCTGGACCACGGGCTCGATGGGGACGGGCTCGCGCCACTGGGCGCGCTGGGCCTCGGGCAGAAGGGCCAGCGTCTTTTCCAGGGCGGCCTTGTCGCCCCTGGCGCGCTGAACGGTAAGCAGCGCGGGCAGGCTCTCCGGGAGCCGGTAACCCTTGTCCACGAGGGTTTGGAACTGCGTCTGGGCTTCATCCAGCCGCTGAAGGCGCATGGCCGCGAAGCCGAGACCAAGCCTGGCCTGGAGCAGCGTCTCGCCCGCGCCCTGCTCCAGGGCCTGGGCAAAACGGGATGAAGCGGCCGCGAAGTCGCCCTGGGAGAAGAGTTCCCAGCCTTCGGCCACGGCGCGTTCCGGCGGCACGGCGGGGAGCGGCGTTTCGGAAGCGGCACGTTTCCCCTGCTGGGCCGAGCGCTCCACCGACGGGGGCGTTTCCCGGGCGCTGCCGGTCCCGGGTACGGCGAGGGGTTCGCGAACCACGGAGGCCCCCCCGCCCGAACGCTCCACACCCTGGGCCAGGGCGTGGCCGCCAGAGAGCAGCGCCAGGAGCGCCAGCGCGGCCAGGAAGGGTTTCACAGGCCGCTCCGCAGCCCGGCCATCAGGCAGAGCACGTGGGAATAATAGTCGTTTTGTTCGCCGGGCAGCCTTGCGGCGGCCTTGTCCCAGAGGGACTGGGCCACGGGGTCGCCCAGAGTCTCGGCGGCGCGGGCCAGCACGGCGTAGAATCCGGCCGGGGCCTCGCCCTGGTCCTGCGCGCCGGGGAGGAGGGCTATCCTGGCGGGGAGGCTTCCCTCCCGCGCGAAGCGCTCCAGCAGCGGGGAGAAGCGGGTCAGGCCTTCCCGGTCCTTGTCCCAGGCCAGGTAGAGGGGGACGCGGATGGCGTCGTAGGAGAAGTGGCGTCCTTTCTCTCCCCAGGGGACCACCCTCCCCCCGGCCACGGCGGCCCAGTCCGGCGGCAGGTTCAACGTTCCGGCGAGGCTTTTGGCCAGGAGTTCCCGGCAGGCGGCGTGGAGCTTGCGCCAGAAGGGCGCGTCGTCCAGGCGGGCCAGGTCGTGAAAGGCGGGAAAGATGAAATAGGAAGGGTTGAAGGCGATTTCGCCCGGTTTGACGAATCCCTCGCGCCCGGGCAGCAGCACCGTGAGGCCGGAATCCTGGACCACGAGCTTCTCCCGGATGAGCGCGGCCAGGGAGCGCGCGGCCTCGCGCCATTCGGGGCGTCCGAAGCGTTCGGAGGCGCCAAGGAGGGTCCAGGCCAGCACGATGTCGGCGTCCGAAGCGTTGTTGGGGTCCAGCACGCCCCAGGAGCCGTCGTCGCGTCTGCCCCAGGACCAGGCGGGCAGGCCCTGGGCCTGCGGCGTCATGAGGTTGTCGCGGGTCCAGGACCAGAGTTTTTCGAAGAGCGGCTGGTCGCCCTGGGAGAGTGCCAGGAGCATGGTGAAGGCCTGGCCCTCGGAGTGGCTCATCTGGTTGTTGCCGTAATCGATGACGCGGCCGTCGGGCTGGACGAAGCGGGCCTTGTAGGTCTCCCAGGCGGTCTGGGCGCAGGCGGTGCGGGGCGCGGCCGCCGCGAGCAGCATCATGGCGGCGAACCCCGCTGCAAACCACGCCGCGAGCCCTGGGCTGGGCCGGGTTGATGTTGCGGCTGACGCAATGCGCTGTTTTCGGTCCATCGGCGACATATTGTACTGCACCTTGTTCGCATGAACTTCGCAGCGTGCTTGCGTCATCCTTGCCGTCGCTCCGCCCGATCCCCGTCGCGTGGCCTGGCGGATGCAACTTGACGCAGGATGCGGCGGCGGCGCGAGAACGCCCCCCCGCCTTGGCGGGTTCCGCTTGAAAGTCCGCCGGTCGGGCTTTCATGGGGATGCTCGAACCGCTTTATCATTCAGAAGAACGTTTCAGGACGATTGTCAAGGGCTTTCGCGCATGGCGGCGAGAATGTCACGGCATCTGGCATCTGTTCTCCCGGCGTTGACGTGCGTCGATGCCGCCATGGCGGGGGATGATCACGCGCTGCAGCGCCGCGTGTCTGGCTTCCGGCTACAGTGTCTGGAGCCTTCCGGGCAGCCTGTTCCACGGTGGGAAAACTCCTGAGGACTTTCGCGCGTCAGCGCCGAATCGTCATGCAAGCTGCGGGGAAATGCGTTAAGGTGCGTTCAACCGATCAAATGGAGGCATCCCATGAGCGACAAGACCGTTCTTCTGGACGTTGAGGAGACCATGCTGCGCTACGACGCCGCCGTGGCTCTTAGGAAGCTGGCCGACGACCTTGCCCAGGGGACGCTCCCCTCGGCCGAGGGCGGCGTGGCCGTGGGCGAGACCCTGAAAGTGGAGATGAAAGGAAAAGTGAAGCCCAAGGACGCAGGAGTGAAGGGCTCCCTCAAGGTGGAGCTTTCCTGGCGCACCTGAGCTGTCCGCCCCGGCGTTTCCCGCGCCGGGGCTTGACGGCCTGAAGCACCCGCCCGGTCCGGTTGGCGGGGCGAGGCCAAAGCCTTACGGCCGGAAGACGCTTCGGGCTTGGCTTTCCCAGGGTTTCGCCAGGGCGATTGTCGTGCGGGCGGCGACGGTCCCCTCTTGGGGAGGTCAGTCGGCCGCCCGGGGGGTCAGGCGCGACGAAACGCCGCCGCGTAGAGCCGTTCGTAGTCGGAAGCCATGCGCGCCGCGTCGAAGTGGCGCAGGGCGCGTTCGCGTCCGCGCGCCGCGAGATCGCGCCGGAGCGGCTCGCGTCCGAGCACGTCGAGTACGCGCCCGACAAGGCACGCCTCGTCGCCCGGCGAGACCAGCAGCCCCCCCTCCCCTTCCGGCAGTTGTTCCGGGATGCCCCCCACCGCGTAGCTGACCACGGGAAGCCCGTGGGCCATGGCCTCCAGCACCACCAGGGGGTGGTTGTCGGCCAGGGTGGGGTAGGCCAGGACGTCCGACGCCGCGTAGAGGGCTTCGAGCCATTCGCCTTCCACGTACGGGAGCACGAGTTCCCCTTCGCTCCGCCGGGCCTCGTCGCCTCCGGCCGTGAGCACCAGGAGCCGCCCGGCCAGGGCCTGGGGAGCGCGCTGGCGCAGAGCCAGACGGATGGCCTCGAAGCGCCCTCCCCCTTTGCATCCGGCGCGCTGCCCGCCATGGGCCAGGAAGAGCGCCACCCGCGCCCCGGGGTCGATGCCCAGGCGCGCGCGCGCCCGGGTCTTGTCCGCCGACTCGGCCGGAATCTCCACCCCGTTGGGGATCACCGTGACGCCCAGGCCGGGCCAGGCCGCGCGCGCGAGCCTGGCCATCCAGCGCGAGGGCGCGGCCACGACGGGCCTGGCGGCCAGGGCCGCTTCACGCCTCATGGCGCGAGCCGCCGCGGAGCCGGGATAGCCGCGCGGGCAGGGGTCGCGGCAATCCTCTTGAAAATGGGGACACTCCAAAGGAGCGATGCACCCCCCCGTGAAGGGCGAACAGTCGTGCAGCGTGAGCGCCAGGGGGCGTCCGGCCCCGGCGAAGCCCGAGAGGAGCCCTGGCCAGTCCCGGGTGGCGTGCGCATGGACCAGCACCCCGTCCGGCGCATGCCCCGCCAGGTCCTCCGGGGCGACCAGCGTCACGTGGGTCGGCGAATCACCGGATTGCGGGTCGTCGGGTTCGTCGATCTCGCAGCTCAGGCCCGCGCGGCGTTCCGGCTCCAGGCGCGCGGCCAGCGTACGGGCCACCCGCGCCGCCCCGCCCCGGCGGCGCAGCACCGCATGATGGTGCACGCCCGGCCGGTCAGCCACGGCTGAGTTCCAGCAGGTCGTGCTTGAGGCACCACAGCACGAGGGTCTCGGCCCGCACGGCGTCGATCCCCTCCACGGCGGCCGGAAGCGCCAGGGCCAGCTCCCCGAAGGGTCGGGGCTTGCGCGCCAGCACCAGCAGGGAGCGCACGGCCTGCATGTCCACCATGTCCTCCATTCCGACGTGGACCACGGGGTGGTCCTGCCCGCGATAGACCGCCGATCCCAGACGCGTGGCCTGGAGCGTGTCCGATTCGGCCAGGCGCTTGGTGGGGTAGGAAGCGAAAACCCGGGCATAGTCCACGGCCATGGGGTGCGCGGCGGCGGGCTGTTCGGGAACGGGGCGCTCCCAGAGAGTCTCCCAGAGCGCCACGTGGCGGCGCGCGATCTCCTCCCAGGAGTAGCCCAGGGCGTGACGGCGCGCGGCCTGGGCCATGGCGCGCCGCGCCGCCGGGTCGACGGACAGGCGCTCGATGGCCCGGGCCAGACCGCCCACGTCCACGGCCAGGCGCTGGGCCAGCAGAAGGTGGGTGTGGTTGTCGAAGCGCAGGGGCGCCAGGAGGTCCACGTCGGAGGTGTCGCGGGGGCCGATGGTGCGCGCCAGGAGTCCCGTTTCCTCCGGCAGGACCAGGTCGCGGTAGCCGTCAAAGTCCGAGGCGACGACCGGCAGACCCGAAGCCTGGGCCTCCAGCAGCGTGAGCCCGAAGGTCTCCTGGAGGTTGTCCGAGGGCGAGAGGAACACATCGGCGGCCTGGTAGAGCTCCCGCTTTGCCTCCTCGGAGGGGCTTTCGATCACGGTGAGGGCCAGGCCGATGTTGAGCGCCAGTTCCTCGAAGGTAGGGCGGCCCCAGCCGTCGGGCTCGGCATGTCCGGCCAGCACGAGGCGCACGGCCGAGAGGGGTGTCCCCGCCAGGGCCAGGCGGTGGAAGGCGCGCAGCAGGGGGAGAAAGTCCATCTTGGAACTCAGGCAGAGCCTTGCCAGCACCAGGAACACCGTCTCCTCGCCGAAGCCAAGGCGCGTTCGCAGTTCCTGGCGCTTCCGGCCGTCGGCCGGGGCGTAGAGGGTCGAGTCCACGCCGAGGGGGATCACCTCCACGCCGGGCTCCGGGTAGGCTGCCGGGTCCAGGTCATAACCCTGACGCAGGAGGCCGTAGTAGCCGCGCACCACCTTTGCCGCCGTGGCCGAAGTTGCCACCATCGCGTCGCGCGGGGTGGTGCAGGGACTCAGGTGTTTGAGAAAATCCTGCCCGTAACGCGCGTAACTGAGCGAATGCGTCACGGCCGTTACGGGAAAGATTTGCCGGGACCGTGCGTTGCGCACGGCGGCCAGATAAGCCGGGTGCATGATGCAGTCCGACAGGTGGAAGGCGTGATGCGGGGTGCGCTCGATCTCGCGGGGCAGGTCGCGCCGGTCCAGCAGGAAAACCTTTGAGAGCCCTGGCAGGTTGCCGGGCAGCTCCGCCGCGAGTCTGGCGAAGTCCGATCCCGCGGCTTTGGAGGGCAGGTAGAAGCGGTAGGCGTCGAAGGGGTCCTGGGCTAGGAGCGCCTGGAGAAAGGCCTTGTTGGCCTGGATGCGACCCAGCGTGGGGCCGCGTTCGAGGAAGGGGTCCAGCGTGGCCCAGACTCGCCCGGTGCTCATATCCTTGAAGAAACATGCATGGAGCCGGAAGTCAAACCATCCGGGGGGTGGCCTCCGCAGTCCGTTGGCGTGGGTATTGCATGGCCTCCGTGGGCGAAACAGGACGCCACACCGGAGGAACGCCATGAAGCGCGGCAACCGACCTGATCTG
>NZ_BLTE01000034.1 GCF_013019105.1 Fundidesulfovibrio magnetotacticus | reverse complement strand
CTGATCGCCCCCATCGCCATGGAGACCGGCCTGCGCTTCGCCATCCGCGAAGGCGGCCGTACCGTCGGCGCCGGTGTCGTGACCGAGATCATGGAGTAGGACAATGCGCCTGAACATCATCTTGCAGTGCACCGAGTGCAAGCGCAAGAACTACGCGACGGAAAAGAACAAGAAGAATACGACCGGACGGCTCGAGGTGAAAAAGTATTGTCCCTGGGACAAGAAACACACCGTGCACCGCGAGGCTAAATAGTCGGGCCGTATAACGCAGGGCAGTAGCTCCAACGGCAGAGCATCGGACTCCAAATCCGAGGGTTGTGGGTTCGAATCCCTCCTGCCCTGCCATCTTTCCCGGTAGGCGCAAATGGCCGCAAAAAAGGCGAAAACCGGCGATGCGGCGGAGAATGAAACCTCCGCCGCGTCTTCGGTGACGGGCAAAGTCGAGGAGTTCAAGGAATTCCTCGAACTGTCCAAGGTGGAGATCAAGAAGGTCACCTGGCCCACGAAGCGGGAGACCATCACCACCTCCGTGGCAGTGCTTGTCCTGGTGGTCGTGATGACCCTCTTTCTGGGCATCGTCGATCTTGGGCTTTCCAAACTGATCGAGTACATCTTGTCATGACCGAGAACACGCTCGACATCCCTGCGCCCGACGAATCCAAGGCGCGTTGGTACATCGTCCACACCTATTCCGGTTTCGAGAACAGGGTGGAGCAGACCATTCGCGAAATGATGCGTACGGGGCAGGACGAGGGGGCCATCGAAGAGGTGGTCGTGCCTACCGAGAAGGTGATTGAACTGGTCAAGGGCGAGAAGCGGACCTCTACCAGGAAGTTCTACCCCGGCTACGTGATGATCAAGATGGCCATGCACGACAAGTCCTGGCACTTGGTCCAAGAAATTCCCAGGGTCACCGGGTTTGTCGGGGGCAAGAACCGCCCGACGCCCATGCGCGACTCCGAAGCCCTGCGCGTGCTCTCCATGATGGAAAGCCGTCAGGAGCAGCCGCGTCCCAAGTTCAATTTCGACCGCGGCGACGAGGTCCGGGTCATCGACGGGCCGTTCGGCGGGTTCAACGCCCTCGTGGAGGACGTGAACTACGACAAGGGCAAGCTCAAGGTCTCCGTGTCCATTTTCGGCCGCCAGACCCCCGTCGAGCTCGACTTCGTGCAGGTGACCAAAAACTAGCGGGCCTCCCGGTCCGCCTCCCGATCAAAGGACGACACGACCATGGCCAAGAAAGAAGTCGCCAAAATCAAGCTGCAGCTGCCGGCCGGCAAGGCCAACCCCTCGCCCCCGGTCGGCCCCGCCCTGGGCCAGCACGGCGTGAACATCATGGAGTTCTGCAAGGCGTACAACGCCAAGACGCAGGACCAGATCGGCATGACCATCCCCGTGGTCATCACGGTCTACGCCGACCGCTCCTTCACCTTCATCACCAAGACCCCCCCGGCCTCGGTGCTGCTGGTCAAGGCCGCCAAGGTGGAGAAGGGCTCCGGCGAGCCCAACAAGAACAAGGTCGGCAAGGTGACTCGCGCCCAGGTCGAGGAGATCGCCAAGCTCAAGATGCAGGACATGACCGCCAAGGACCTGGACGCCGCCATGAACACCATCATGGGAACGGCCCGCAGCATGGGTCTGGACGTCGTGAGCTAAAAAGGAATACCGCCATGCCCAAGCACGGAAAGAAATACCGCGCCGCCGTCGAAGGCGTCGACCAGACCCTGAAGTTCGACCTCTCCGACGCCGTCAAGAAGGCGATCGAGGCCGGCCCCGCCAAGTTCGACGAAACCGTGGACGTGGCCGTCTGCCTCGGCGTCGATCCCAAATACTCCGACCAGATGGTGCGCGGCGCCGTCACCCTGCCGCACGGCCTGGGCAAGACCATCCGCGTGGCCGTCTTCTGCAAGGGCGACAAGGTCGCCGAGGCCAAGGCCGCCGGTGCCGACATCGTGGGCGCCGAAGACCTGGTGGAGCAGATCCAGGGCGGCATGCTCGACTTCGACAAGGCCGTCGCCACCCCGGACATGATGGCCCTGGTCGGCAAGATCGGCCGCGTGCTCGGCCCCCGCGGCCTGATGCCCAACGCCAAGACCGGCACCGTGACCATGAACGTCACCGACGCCGTGAAGGAGCTCAAGGCCGGACGCGTGGAATTCCGCGTGGACAAGGCCGGCGTGCTCCACGCCCCCCTGGGCAAGAAGAGCTTCGGTGCCGACAAGATTCTCGAGAACTTCAAGGCGCTGCTCGACACCGTGATCCGCCTGAAGCCCAGCGCGGCCAAAGGCACCTATCTGAAGTCCATGGCTGTAGCCACCACCATGGGCCCCGGCTTCAAGATCGACACCACCACGGTGAAGAAGTTTCTCGAAGGCTAGAGTTTACCCGGAAGTAAGTCAATGACAGCGGGTGGGGTTTGGCCCCTTAATAGCCCGCCGAGGCATGCCGCTTTGGCTTGCTTCCACCCTATAACCCTGGAGGAGGCAGACCTTGCAAACTCGCGAAGAAAAAGCCGAGATCATTGAGAAAATCAAGGATCGGGCTGGTCGCGCGAGCATTGCCGTGGTCACCGATTTCAAGGGCCTGACGGTGGAAGAGGTGACTGGCCTGAGAGTCAAGCTCCGCGAAGCGGGGGTTGATTTCCAGGTAGTCAAGAACACCCTGGCCCGGATCGCGTTGACCGGCAGCCCGCATGACTCGATCAAGGAACGGTTCAAGGAGCAGTGCGCCGTGGCATTCGGCTACGACGACCCTGTCGCCTGCGCCAAGGCCCTTGTCGACTACGCCAAAACCAACAAGAAGTTCTCCGTCCGATTCGCCAGCCTGCAGGGCCAGGTGATCGACGAGGCCGGACTCAAGGCCCTTTCCATGCTGCCCAGCAAGCCTCAGCTGCTGGCCCAGGTGCTCGGGACCATGAACGCCGTGCCCACGAACTTCGTGTCCGTCCTGGCCAACGTGATGCGTGGCGTGTTGAACGTGCTCACGGCCCTCAAAGACAAAAAAGAAGCCGCTTAAGCCAAAGCGCCCTGAAGGAGAAGACGCAATGTCCGACGTGACCAAAGAGCAGGTTGTCGATTTCATCGCCAATATGACCGTTCTTGAGCTCTCCCAGTTCATCAAGGAGCTCGAGGAGAAGTTCGGCGTGTCCGCCGCCGCCCCCATGGCCGCCATGCCCATGATGGCCATGCCCGGCGCCGATGCCGCCGCCGAAGTGGAAGAGAAGACCGAGTTCGACGTGATCCTCACCGGCTCCGGCGCCAACAAGATCAACGTGATCAAGGTCGTGCGCGCCCTCACCGGCCTGGGCCTGAAGGAAGCCAAGGACAAGGTCGACACCCTGCCCTCCACCCTGAAGGAAGCCGTGTCCAAGGCCGACGCCGAAGACGCCAAGAAGCAGCTTGAAGAGGCCGGCGCCACTTGCGAAATTAAGTAGATTGTTGCAAGACAACACATCGACCCGAAAGAGCGCACCCCCCGCAAGGGGGGAGTGCGCTCTTTCGCGCTTTCGTTTGCAATCCTGTCAATCCCTAATGATTTCGGCAGGTTAAATATATAGGGCATCGAGGCCCAGGCCAGACCGGGAACGCCCCGGAATACCGTGAAGGCCGTCCGGCCTGTCCGGCGGCTCAACACCACTTCTCTTCGAGGGAACAATGGCCCAGCTGACCAAGAGTTTCGGCAAGGTCGACGACTCCGTCACCATCCCCCACCTCCTCAACCTGCAGGTCGATTCCTACGAGCTTTTCCTGCAGCGCGACGTTCCGCCCGCCTCCCGCGCCGACGCCGGCCTGGAAGGCGTTTTCCGCTCCGTATTCCCCATCGAGGACTTCAACAAGACCGCCAGCCTCGAATACGTCAACTATGAGATCGGGGAACCCAAATACGACGTTCCCGAATGCATTTCCAAGGGCCTCACCCTGGAAGCCCCACTGCGCATCAAAGTTCGCCTCGTGGTCTACGACGTGGACGAAGAGACCGAAAACCGCACCATCCGCGACATCAAGGAACAGGTGATCTACTTCGGCACCGTCCCCCTGATGACCGAGAAGGGAACCTTCATCATCAACGGCACCGAGCGCGTCATCGTCAACCAGCTCCAGCGCTCGCCCGGCATCATTTTCGAGCACGACTCCGGCAAGACCCACACCTCCCGCAAGGTGCTCTATTCCTGCCGCGTGATTCCCATGCGCGGATCGTGGCTCGACTTCGATTTCGACCACAAGGACATCCTCTACGTCCGCATCGACCGTCGCAGGAAGATGCCGGCCACCATCCTCCTGAAAGCCATGGGGATGTCCAAGACCGATATCCTTACCTATTTTTACGACATCGAGCACTACTTCTTCCAGGGCGACCGCGTGTTCCGCGAGGTGCAGCCCCACTTCTACCGCAAGGAGAAGGCCTGGGCGGACATCCCCGGCACGGACGGCAAGGTCATCGCCGGCGTGGACAAGCCTATCACCAAGCGCGCCTGGAGGCTCATCCAGGAAGCGGGCATCGACCGCATCCCCGTCGATCCCGCCTCGCTTGAAGGCCTCTTCGTGGCCAAGGACTTCGCCGACCCCAACACCGGCGAAGTGGTCTGCGAGCCCGGCGACGAACTGACGCCCGCGCTCATCGAACGCCTGCGCGACCTGGGCGTGGATTCCATCCCCACCTTGTTCACCAAGGGCATGGACGTCTCCAGCTCCCTGCGCGACACCCTCCTGCTGGACAAGACCGCCGACATCACCGCCGCCCAGGTGGAGATCTACCGCCGTCTGCGCCCCAGCTCGCCCCCGACCCCGGAGATCGCGGCCAACTTCTTTGAAAACCTCTTCCGCAATCCGGATTACTACGACCTCTCGCCCGTGGGCCGCTACAAGCTCAACTCGCGCCTTAAGGTCGATCAGCCGCTCGATTTCCGCACGCTCTCCAACGACGATATCCTCAAGGCGATCAAACACCTGATCTTCCTGAAGGACTCGCACGGACCCGCCGACGACATCGACCACCTGGGCAACCGCCGCGTGCGTCCCGTGGGCGAGCTTGTTGAAAACCAGTACCGCATTGGCCTCGTGCGCATGGAGCGCGCCATCAAGGAACGCATGAGCCTCCAGGAAGTGGCCACGCTCATGCCCCACGACCTCATCAACCCCAAGCCGGTGGCGGCCGTGCTCAAGGAGTTCTTCGGGACCTCCCAGCTCTCCCAGTTCATGGACCAGACCAACCCGCTTTCCGAGGTCACCCACAAGCGCAGGCTCTCCGCCCTTGGCCCCGGCGGCCTCACCCGCGAGCGCGCCGGCTTCGAGGTGCGCGACGTGCACACCTCCCACTACGGCCGCATCTGCCCCATCGAGACGCCTGAAGGCCCGAACATCGGCCTCATCGTCTCCCTGACCACCTACTCCAAGGTGAACGACTTCGGCTTCATCGAGACCCCCTATCTGGTGGTCAAGGACAGCCAGGTCACCGACGAAGTGGTCTACATGGACGCCACCCGGGAGATCGACGAGGTGGTGGCTGCGGCCTCCACGCCGCTCGACCCCGAGAACCGCTTCATGACGCCCTTCGTCAACGGGCGCATCAAGGGCGACCAGCTCCCCGTGCCCATCGAAACGGTCACGCTCATGGACGTGTCGCCCGGCCAGATCGTGTCGGTGTCCGCCGCGCTCATTCCCTTCCTGGAGCACGACGACGCCAACCGCGCGCTCATGGGCTCCAACATGCAGCGCCAGGCCGTGCCGCTCATCCGCTGCGACCAGCCCCTGGTGGGCACCGGCATGGAAGGCGCGGTGGCCCAGGACTCCGGATCCTGCCTGCTGGCCGAGGAGAACGGCGTGGTGCACTACGCCGACGCCGAGCGCATCGTGGTGCGTTACGACAACGGCCTCTCGCCCCAGACCGGCGGCGTGAAGGCTTACGAGCTGCTCAAGTTCCACAAGTCCAACCAGAACACCTGCTTCGGACAGCAGCCCCGCGTGCTGGTGAACCAGCGCGTGAAGAAGGGCGACGTGCTGGCCGACGGCCCCGGCATCCGCGACGGCGAACTGGCCCTCGGCAAGAACCTGCTCGTCGCCTTCATGCCCTGGTGCGGCTACAACTTCGAGGACTCCATCCTCATCTCCGAGCGCGTGGTGAAGGAAGACGTCTTCACCTCCATGCACATCGAGGAGTTCGAGGTGGTGGCCCGCGACACCAAACTGGGCCCCGAGGAAATCACCAGGGACATCCCCAACGTCGGCGAGGAGATGCTCAAGAACCTCGACGACTGCGGCATCATCCGCATCGGCGCCAAGGTGAAGCCCGAGGACATCCTGGTGGGCAAGATCACCCCCAAGGGCGAAACCCAGCTCACCCCCGAAGAGAAGCTCCTGCGCGCCATCTTCGGCGACAAGGCCCGCGACGTGAAGAACACCTCCCTCAAGGTGCCGCCCGGCATCGAGGGCACGGTGATCGACGTGCGCGTCTTCAACCGCCGCTCCGGCGAGAAGGACGACCGCACCAAGCAGATCGAGGATGCTGAGCTCAACAAGATCGACATCAAGGAAGGCCAGCACATCGACGGCATCACCACCCAGATGCGCGCGCGCATCTGGGAGTTCGCCCAGGGCAAATCCATCGGGCAGACGCTCATGGGCAAGAAGAAGGGCGAAGTGCTCGTGGAGGCCGGACACCCCATCCGCCAGGACGTGTTCGACACCCTGCCCGTGAAGAAGCTGGCCAACCTCTTCCAGTCCAAGGACATCAACGACCGCATCGCGGACCTGCTGGAATCCTACGAGCGCCAGGTGCGCTTCGTGAAGGATGTCTACGAGTCCAAGCGCGGCAAGGCCGTGGAAGGCGACGATCTGCCACCGGGCGTGATCAAGATGGTCAAGGTCTACGTCGCCGTGAAGCGCAAGCTCCAGGTGGGCGACAAGATGGCCGGCCGCCACGGCAACAAGGGCGTCGTCTCCTGCATCCTGCCCGCCGAGGACATGCCCTTCTTCGCCGACGGCTCCCCCGTGGACATCGTGCTCAACCCCCTGGGCGTGCCCTCGCGCATGAACATCGGCCAGATCATGGAGACCCACCTGGGCTGGGCCGCCAAGGAGCTGGGACACCAGCTGGCCACCATGGTGGAGCAGGGCCTCCACGTAAAGGACCTGCGCGAACAGGTGAAGAAAACCTTCGAGTCGCCGCTCACCGACAAGCTGGTGGACGAGCTCGAAGACGCCGAGTTCGTGGCCGCCGTGAAGAAGCTGCGCCAGGGCATCGTCTGCAAGACCCCGGTGTTCGACGGCGCTTCCGAGGAAGAGATCTGGGGCTGGCTCGTGAAGGCCGGCCTGCCCGAGGACGGCAAGGCCAGGCTCTACGACGGACGCACCGGCGAGGCCTTCCACCGCTCCGTCACCGTGGGCATCATGTACATGCTGAAACTCCACCACCTGGTGGATGAAAAGATACACGCCCGTTCCACGGGCCCATACTCGCTGGTCACCCAGCAGCCGTTGGGCGGCAAGGCCCAGTTCGGCGGCCAGCGACTGGGCGAAATGGAAGTCTGGGCTTTGGAGGCCTACGGCGCCTCGTACCTTCTGCAGGAGTTCCTCACCGTCAAGTCCGACGACGTGGGCGGACGCGTGAAGATGTACGAGAAGATCGTCAAGGGCGACAACTTCCTGGAAGCGGGGCTGCCCGAGTCCTTCAACGTTCTGGTCAAGGAGCTCATGAGCCTTGGCCTGGACGTGGACCTCATCCAGGACGAAAAGAAGATGAAGGCCGCCGCCCGACGCTAGGGGGCACGGTCCGACGACGCGCCGATTGATCCGGTCCCCGGGCTTGCCCGGGGACCGGCCACGATACAAAGACTGGACGACCCATCAACCACGCGAGGGTGACCATGTCCCTGGACGACCTGTTCAGCATGAGAGGCACCGCGGCGACGCAGCTCTCCAGCCGCACGCTCAAGGCCATCAAGATATCCATCGCCTCCCCCGAGAAGATCCGCGAGTGGAGCTTCGGCGAGGTGAAGAAGCCCGAGACCATCAACTACCGCACCTTCAAGCCGGAGCGCGACGGCCTCTTCTGCGCCAAGATCTTCGGCCCCGTGAAGGACTACGAGTGCAACTGCGGCAAGTACAAGCGCATGAAGCACCGCGGCATCGTGTGCGAGAAGTGCGGCGTGGAGGTCATCGCCTCCAAGGTCCGCCGCGAGCGCATGGGCCACATCGAGCTGGCCGCTCCCGTGGCCCACATCTGGTTCCTGAAGACCCTGCCCTCCAAGATCGGCACCCTGCTCGACATGACCATGGTGGATCTTGAGAAAGTGCTCTATTTCGACTCCTACGTGGTCATCGACCCCAAGGAGACCAATCTTGCGCGCCTCCAGGTGATCAGCGAGGACCAGTACCTCCAGATCATCGACCACTACGGCGAGGACGCCGTCACCGTGGGCATGGGCGCGGAGGCCATCCGCTCCTTCATCGAGGAGATCGACCTGGCCAAGCTGCGGGCAGAACTGCGCGAGGAATCGCTCACCACCCGCTCCCAGACCAAGAAGAAGAAGATCATCAAGCGCCTGAAGATCGTCGAGGCGTTCCTGGAGTCCAACAACAAGCCCGAGTGGATGGTCATGGAAGTGATTCCGGTCATCCCGCCCGAGCTTCGCCCCCTGGTTCCCCTGGACGGCGGCCGCTTCGCCACCTCGGACCTGAACGACCTCTACCGCCGCGTGATCAACCGCAACAACCGTCTGAAAAGACTGTTGGAGCTGGGCGCGCCGGACATCATCATCCGCAACGAGAAGCGCATGCTTCAGGAGGCCGTGGACGCGCTGTTCGACAACGGCCGCCGGGGCCGAGCCATCACGGGCACCAACGGCCGTCCGCTCAAGTCCCTCTCGGACATGATCAAGGGCAAGCAGGGCCGCTTCCGTCAGAACCTGCTGGGCAAGCGCGTGGACTACTCGGGCCGTTCCGTCATCGTGGTGGGCCCCAAGCTGAAGCTGCACCAGTGCGGCCTGCCCAAGAAGATGGCCCTTGAGCTCTTCAAACCCTTCATCTACGCCAAGCTGGAAGAAAAGGGCCTGGCCACCACCATCAAGACCGCCAAGAAGATGGTGGAACGCGAAGAGCTGGTGGTCTGGGACATCCTGGAAGACGTGGTGCGCGAATACCCCATCATGCTCAACCGCGCCCCCACGCTGCACAGGCTGGGCATCCAGTCCTTCGAGCCCACCCTTGTGGAAGGCAAGGCCATCCAGCTGCACCCCCTGGTCTGCGCCGCCTACAACGCCGACTTCGACGGCGACCAGATGGCCGTGCACGTGCCCCTCTCCGTGGAGGCCCAGATCGAATGCCGCGTGCTCATGATGAGCACCAACAACATCCTCTCGCCCGCCAACGGCAACCCCATCATCGTGCCCTCCCAGGACATCGTGCTGGGGCTTTACTACCTCACCGTGGAGCGCAGCTTCCAGCCCGGCGAGGGCAAGGTGTTCGCGAACCCCATGGAGTGCATCACCGCGCACCATGCGGGCATCGTGCACCTGCACGCCAGGGTGAAGGTGCGCATGGACGGCAAGCTGGTGCTCACCAGCCCCGGACGCATCATGGTGGGCGAACTGCTGCCCCCCGAGGCCCCCTTCGAGCTGGTGAACACCGTGCTCAACAAGAAGTCCATCGGCCGCCTGGTGAGCGAGGTCTACCGCCTGGCCGGAACCAAGGCCACGGTGCTCCTCTGCGACCACCTGAAAGACCTGGGCTTCGAGTACGCCACCCGCGCGGGCGTCTCCATCGGCGTGAAGGACCTGACCATCCCGCGCATGAAGGCCGTGATCCTGGAGAAGTCCACCAACGAGGTGGACGAAATCCAGCAGCAGTACGCCGAGGGCATCATCACCCGCACGGAGAAGTACAACAAGGTCGTGGACGTGTGGACCAAAGCCACCAACGACGTGGCCTCCGAGATGATGAAGGAGATCTCCACCGACCTCATGGTGGACGAGAAGTCCGGCAAGGAGGAGCGCAACACCTCCTTCAACGCCATCTTCATGATGACCCACTCCGGATCGCGAGGCAACCCCGACCAGATGCGCCAGCTCGCGGGCATGCGCGGCCTCATGGCCAAGCCCTCCGGCGAAATCATCGAAACGCCCATCACGTCCAACTTCCGTGAAGGCCTCTCGGTGGCGCAGTACTTCAACTCCACCCACGGCGCTCGTAAGGGCCTGGCCGACACGGCGCTCAAAACCGCCAACTCCGGCTACCTCACCCGCCGCCTCGTGGACGTTGTGCAGGACGTGATCATCACCGAGATCGACTGCGGCACCGTGGACGGCCTGGAGATCAAGCACTACGAGAAGTCGGGCGAGATCAAGCAGCGCCTGGCCGAGCGCGCCCTGGGCCGCGTGGTCATGTTCGACGTGTTCGATCCCGAGACCTACGAGGTGCTCATCCCCGCCAACACCGTGGTGGACGAGACCTGGGCCCTGCGCATCGAGGAACTTGGCCTGCCCAACCTGACCATCCGCTCCACGCTCACCTGCCAGTCCGGGCAGGGCGTGTGCGCCATGTGCTACGGTCGCGACCTGGCCCGCGGGCACCTGGTCAACGTGGGCGAGACCGTGGGCATCATCGCCGCGCAGTCCATCGGCGAACCAGGCACGCAGCTGACCATGCGCACCTTCCACATCGGCGGCACGGCGGCCCGCGAAATCGAAAAATCGTCCATCCCCGCCCAGCATGCCGGCCGCGCGGTGCTCCACCGCATCAAGCTGGTGAAGAACCAGGAAGGCGTGCAGATCGTCCTGGGCAAATCCGGCCAGGTGTCCATCGTGGACGACCAGGGCCGCGAGCGCGAGAAGTACTCCCTGCCCTCGGGCGCGCGCCTCATGGTCACCGACGGACAGACCATCAAGAAAGACCAGATCCTGGCCGAATGGGACCCCTTCAACGAGCCCTTCGTCACCGACGTCGAAGGCGTGGTGAAATTCACCGACATCATCGAAGGCAAGACCTACCAGGAGAAGGTGGACGACGCCACCAAGCGCGCCACCCAGACCATCATCGAATACCGCACAACGCCCTATCGCCCCACCATCACCGTGGTTGGCGACGACGGCCAGGCCAAGATCCGCCCGGGAACCAACTCGGCGGCCATCTTCCAGCTGCCCGTGGGCGCCATCATCATGATCCGCGACGGCGAACCCGTGAAGGCCGGCGACGTGCTGGCACGCAAGCCCCGCGAATCCTCCAAGACCAAGGACATCGTGGGCGGTCTTCCCCGCGTTGCCGAGCTCTTCGAGGTGCGCAAGCCCAAGGACCTCGCCGTGGTCTCCGAAATCGACGGCATCGTATCCTTCGGCCCCGAGACCAAGGGCAAGCGCAAGGTCATCGTCACCCCCGAGACCGGCGACCCCAAGGAATACCTCGTGCCGCGCGGCAAGCACATCACGGCCCAGGAGGGCGACTTCGTGGAAGCCGGCGAGTGCCTCACCGAGGGCAACCCCGAACTGCACGACATCCTGAAGATCAAGGGCGAGAAGGTCCTTGCGCGTTACCTGGTGGAAGAAATCCAGGACGTGTACCGCTTCCAGGGCGTCAACATCAACGACAAGCACATCGAGATCATCGTGCGCCAGATGCTCAAGAAGGTTGCAGTCACCGATTCCGGCGACACCAACTTCCTCATCGGCGAACAGGTGGACAAGGCCAAGTTCATGGAGGAAAACGCCCGCGTGATGCAGGAGGGCCTCAAGCCCGCCGTGGCCGAACCCCTGGTGCTGGGCATCACCCAGTCCAGCCTCTCCACGGACTCCTTCATCTCCGCCGCCTCCTTCCAGGAGACCACCAAGGTGCTCACCGAAGCCTCCCTCATGGGCAAGGAAGATCACCTGCGCGGCCTCAAGGAGAACGTCATCGTGGGCCGTCTCATCCCGGCCGGCACCGGTTACCGCCGCTACATGGACACCGAGATCGAGGTGCCCGACCAGCCCGAGCGCCCCGAGCGCTTCGTTGACGACCTGGAGGAAACCTCCGCCTCCTACCTGGATCAGTAGGCCCAGGCAGACCGACCAGCACAAGGCGGCCCCGCGAGGGGCCGCCTTTTTTGTGGCCTGGCAGCGAGCTGTTACTGGGTAAGAGCGGACTGCAAGGCGCCATGGTGAGGTCGCCGCGAGCAGGGCGCGGAGGAATGGCGCCAGGGAAAGACGGGGAGGGAAGGTGTGGGCGCGCACGCCATTAGCCCGACGCGTGGCGCTTTTATCTCACGTGCGGTTTCAGTAGGCCTAACGCCGGTCGCACACGGAAGGTTGGAACCGGCGCGACGGATCGGTTGTCGATACGTCGTCCATAACGCAGCGTAGTGGCGTATCGGAGCGGTGGAGCAGGGGAGGCCCGGCGGCCAGGGAACATGCATTCAGTGCGTGCGCAAGGTGATGGTGCAGCGCGTGCCTGATGCGGAGTCCATGGACATCTCTCCGCCAAGCTGATCGGCCAGGCTGCACACGAGCAGGAGCCCCAGGGAACCGCCGTTCCCGGCATCGGGCGGCATGCCGGGGCCGTCATCGGCCACAAGCAGCACGGCCAGGCCCTCCCCGGCGGGGAGGAGCGACACCTCCAGCCTCCCGCTCCGTCCACCGGCGAAGGCGTACTTGAAGGCGTTGGTCACCAGTTCGTTGATCACGAGCCCGAGCGGGATGGCGCGTTCGATGGTCAGGCGGACGTCCCGTGCTTCCACGGTGAGGGCGACGTTCCCCTCCGATGTGCGGTAGGCGCTGGCGATGCGCTGCACCAACGCGGGCACGTAAAGGCCCATGTCCACGGAGGAGAGGTCGTCGGAGCGGTAAAGGTGCTCGTGGACTAGGGACATGGAGAGGATGCGGTCGCGCACGCGGGGAAGTTCCGGCTTGTCGCCGTGCCTCTCGGTCTCCTCCTGCAGGTTCAAAAGGCTGAGGATGATCTGGAGGTTGTTCTTCACGCGGTGATGGATTTCGCGCAGCATCACCTCCTTCTCGCGCAGGGAACGCAGCAGGGCTTCCTCGGTACGGCTGGCCTCGGTGATGTCGATGTTGATGCCCAGAATGCCGATGGAACTTCCGTCGGCATCCGTGAGGGGGCCGAGGATGGTCTGGACCTGACGCTTCGCTCCGTCGGGTAGGATCTGATCCTCCTGGGCCGTGAAGGTCTCCCCGGCGTAGGCGCGGCTGTTGTTGGCCTCCCAGCGGCGCAACGTGGGCTCGGGGAGTCCGGCGGCATCGAATGGCAGGCCACGCAGGTCTCCCCAAACCTTGATGCAGGATTCGCTCTGGAATATGATCCGCCCTGCCTGGTCTCGAGCCCAGGTCTCCACGGGGAGGTTGCGCAGAAGAGTGGAGAAGAGCGCGTTCTGGTGGAGCCTGGCGCGTTCGGCACGATGGGACCTGTCCAGACTGCGCGCCGCCAAAAAGGCCAGACTCAGCACGAGGGCAAGCCCGGCCATGCTGAAAAGCGCGTTGCCGAAGGCCTCCAGCCGCCATCCGGCGAGAACGGCCTCAGTTGTCTCGGAAACGGCAAGTACAAGGTTCGGGGGGTAGTCCAGGGCCATGCAGGATACAAAGCGTTCGCGGTCGTCCAATCCGGACACCACGCGGAATTCGCCCACCCTCTCGCCTGACGACAGGAAGGCTTCCACGGCGGGCAGGCCGGAGACGCTCACTCCAATCAGCGGATCCGGAAATGGCTGGCGCATGCGCACGATGCCGTCCTTCCCTGCTAGAAGCACTGCCCCGCCTTTAGTGGAGACGGACACGGCCATGGCTTGGGCAAAGAAATCAGGCAAAAGCGTGATGTTCACGAGCCCAAGAAACGATCCGTCGTCGGCACGGACCGGGCGGGAGGTGACCAGGATGGTCAAGTCCCGGGGGGCTATCACGGGCTCCGAAACGTAGAACATGTCGCCGCTGTCGGCGCTAAGCGCCTGAAAATAGGACCGGCTGGAGAAGTCCAGGCCTACGGCGTCCTTATTGGTGGAGAGCACGGCCACACCACGCGCGTCGAGGAAACTCATGCTGTAGATGAAGGGGAAAAGTTCCTTGAGTTCCTTGAGCCGTTCGTTGAGCCGGGAGAGATCATGAGGAGAGCTCTTGACGCCCTCGCGTATTTCGAGAAGCACGTTGTCCACCATGCGCAAATGTGACGAGATCTGCGCGTCGGCAATGCGCACGAGCCCGTGTCGGTGATTGGCGGCGTCGTGCAAGGTCGTGCTGTAGCCGACCATGATCGTCCGCGTGGTGAGCCCTGCCAGAATGACGGCCGCCACGAGCGCCACCAACCAGACTGCCCGGGTGGAGTATGGGCCACCGCGATCAAGCCCGGCGGTTGATCCCGACACGGCCTGCTCTCGCTGATTGAATAGTGTCCTAAGCATGTCTGAGAATAAGACTTACCGCTTCGATGGCCGGTAGCGCAAGTGAGGTATTGCGGCATGCCGGGAGGAAATTTCCGGTCAGGGGGTTGCCAAGCGCCCCGTGACTTGCTATCAAGACCTGCTTTCAGCGAGTCGCACGGTTTTCCGCGGCCAGTGACTGAACGGGAGGGCAGGTCTCTCCGCGCAGTCCAGTGTCGGCGCTATTTCCCCGGAGCTTGCTTGACAGGACCGGGATTTTTGTCTACTGCCGTGCGCCCTTGCAAATCAACAACGCGAACGGAGCGAAGCATGCCCACGATCAACCAGCTCATCAGCAAAGAGCGGGTGAAGCAGACCAAGCGCAAGAAGACCCCGGCTCTGCAAGCCTGCCCGCAGCGCCGCGGCGTGTGCACCCGCGTGTACACCACCACCCCCAAGAAGCCCAACTCGGCTCTGCGCAAGGTCGCGCGCGTGCGCCTGACCAACGGCATCGAGGTGACCAGCTACATCCCGGGCGAAGGGCACAACCTTCAGGAGCACTCCGTGGTGATGATCCGCGGCGGCCGCGTGAAGGACCTTCCCGGCGTGCGCTATCACATCGTCCGCGGCACCCTGGACACCTCGGGCGTCTCCGACCGTCGTCAGAGTCGCTCCAAGTACGGCGCCAAGCGCCCCAAATAAGTTGAGGTAACGCCCCATGCCCCGCAAAGGTCCCGTCACCAAGCGGCAGATCCTGCCCGATCCGGTCTACAGCAGCGTGCTGGTGAAGAAATTCATCAACCGCCTCATGCTCGACGGCAAGAAGTCCACCGCCGAGAACGTCTTCTACACGGCGGTGGAACAGCTGGCCGATAAGACCCAGGAAGAAGGCTTGAAGGCCTTCGAGAAGGCCCTGTCCAACGTGAAGCCGCACATGGAAGTGAAGCCCCGCCGCGTCGGCGGCGCCACCTATCAGGTGCCCATGGAAGTGCGCCCCGAGCGCCAGACCACCCTGGCCATCCGCTGGCTGATCGGCAACGCCCGCAAGCGCGGCGAGAAGGGCATGGTGGCCAGGCTTTCCGGCGAGCTGCTGGATGCCTTCAACAACCGCGGCGGCGCTGTGAAGAAGCGCGAAGACACCCATCGCATGGCGGACGCCAACAAAGCCTTCGCCCACTACCGGTGGTAGGATAGAGGAAGCCAGACGTGTCCAAACCAGTACCCATCGAGCGCCAGCGCAATATCGGCATCATGGCCCATATTGACGCTGGGAAGACCACCACCACCGAGCGCATTCTTTTCTACACCGGCGTCTCGCACAAGATCGGCGAAGTCCACGACGGCCAGGCCACCATGGACTGGATGGTCCAGGAGCAGGAGCGCGGCATCACGATCACTTCCGCCGCCACCACCTGTTTCTGGCGCGATCACCGGATCAACATCATCGACACCCCGGGCCACGTGGACTTCACCATCGAGGTGGAACGCTCGCTTCGCGTGCTCGACGGGGCCGTGGCCGTCTTCGACGCCGTGGCCGGCGTCGAACCGCAGACCGAGACCGTCTGGCGCCAGGCGGAGCGCTACCGCGTTCCGCGCATGTGCTTCGTGAACAAGATGGACCGCATCGGGGCCGACTTCTTCCGCTGCGTGGACATGGTCAAGCAGCGCCTCGGCGCCAAGGCCGTGCCCCTGCAGATCCCCATCGGCCGCGAGGACGAGTTCAAGGGCATCGTCGACCTGATCACCGGCAAGGCCTTCGTGTTCGACGACACCACCAAGGGCAAGGAATACAACATCGTCGACGTGCCCGCCGAACTTCAGGATCAGTACGACATGCTGCGCCTGGAGATGCTCGAAGCCATCGCCGAGGAAGACGAAGCCCTCATGGAGAAGTACCTGGGCGGCGAAGAGCTCTCCCCGGAGGAACTTCGCGCCGGCATCCGCAAGGCCGTCATCAACCTCTCCATCGTGCCCGTGCTCTGCGGCTCCGCCTTCAAGAACAAGGGCGTGCAGCCCCTGCTTGACGCCGTGGTGGACTTCCTCCCCTCCCCCGTGGACATCCCCCCCATCGTGGGCATGAACCCGGACAACGAGGAAGAGCGCATCGAGTGCCCCTGCGACCCGAACAAGCCCCTGGCCGCGCTGGCCTTCAAGCTCATGAGCGATCCGTTCATCGGGCACCTCACCTTCCTGCGCATCTATTCGGGCAAGATCGAGACCGGCATGTTCGTGCTCAACGCCGCCACCGGCAAGAAGGAACGCGTCGGGCGCCTGCTGAAGATGCACGCCAACAAGCGTGAGGACATCAAGGTCGCGCTGGCGGGCGACATCGTGGCCGCCGTGGGCCTGAAGCTCACCTCCACCGGCGAGACCCTCTGCGACGAAAAGGGCGGCGTGGTTCTGGAGTCGCTCAACATTCCCGAGCCGGTCATCGAGGTGGCCATCGAGCCCAAGACCAAGACCGACCGCGACATCCTGTCGCAGGCCCTGGCCAAGCTCGCCAAGGAAGACCCCTCCTTCCGCGTGAAGACCGACGAGGAAACCAACCAGACTCTCATCGCCGGCATGGGCGAACTGCACCTGGAGATCATCGTGGACCGCCTCATGCGCGAGTTCAACGTGAACGCCAACGTCGGCGCTCCCCAGGTCGCCTATCGCGAGACCATCACCAAGAACGTCAAGCACGAGAACCGCTACGTCAAGCAGACTGGCGGCCGCGGCCAGTACGCCCACGTGGTGCTGGAAGTCGGCCCCAAGGGCGACGGCGGCTACGAGTTCGAGAACTCCATCGTGGGCGGCGTGATCCCCAAGGAATACATCCCCGCGGTGGACAAGGGCATCCAGAACGCCTTGAAGTCCGGCGTGCTGGCCGGGTTCCCCGTGGTGGACGTGCAGGTCAAGCTGGTCTTCGGCTCTTTCCACGAGGTGGACTCCTCCGAGCAGGCCTTCTACATCTGCGGTTCCCAGGCCTTCAAGGAAGCCTGCCGTCAGGCCACTCCCGTGCTGCTCGAGCCCATCATGAACGTCGAGGTGGTGACGCCCGACGAATACCTGGGCGACGTCATGGGCGACCTCAACGGCAGGCGCGGGCGCGTCTCCAACCTGGAGTCCCGCGTGGGTTCTCAGGTGATCAAGTGCCACGTGCCCTTGTCGAACATGTTCGGCTACGCCACGGACCTGCGCTCGCGCACCCAGGGCCGCGCCACGTTCACCATGCAGTTCGACCACTACGAGCAGGTTCCCGCGAGCCTGGCCGAAGAAATCATCAAGAAGAAATAAAGGGACGCCCCAGGAGATCACGCTATGGGCAAGGCCAAATTCGAGCGCAACAAGCCGCACGTCAACATCGGCACCATCGGTCACATCGACCACGGCAAGACCACGCTGACCGCCGCCATCACGAAGCTTTCGCAC
>NZ_BLTE01000033.1 GCF_013019105.1 Fundidesulfovibrio magnetotacticus | reverse complement strand
GGTGTCGAAGATGATGCTCATGTCCATGTGGCTGCCCTCCGTGTTTTGCCTGGAGGGATACCACATGCTGGAGGGTGTGCAAGATAAAATGTCAATATATTTCAGGAAGAAAAGCCAGATGTGTAACCAATTCCGTACGGCATGGCTCCATCAAAGTAGGGAGTCGTTGAGTTGACTGACTGCTGTATTTATCCCTACTAGATTCGAGTTGTCAGTCTTTCGTGAGTGACAACCAGCCAAAGCGAGGAAGCGCCTTGAAAGTTCTCATCATAGCAGATGATGAACACGAGGTCCAATCTGTTCGGCATTTTCTCATCGGCCACGGGCATCTTGTTCAAGTCACGAGTCACGGCAGGCATTTAGAGCATGTCGAATCCTTCAGTCCAGACGTGCTTCTCATGGATATTTTCCGTCACAAAAAGTCACCGCTTCAAGTCATCCATGATGTAAAGGCAGTTTCAAGTGCCTTGCGAGTGGTCGCCATGGACAGCTCCAAGAAGTATCGGATGGGATTTTACAGAGACGCTGCGTTGTCGATGGGTGCGGACGCTGCGCTCATGAGCCCCGTTGAGCCGTGCCGGTTGCTTGAAGCACTTGGCCCATGCCCTTCTCCCCGTCACGAGGTGGAGCGTGTTTCAATGCCACCAGCACCGACTTCACGGGCTGGCGTTAGTCCTCCGGCACCGTGGCGACCGGCAGCGCGGACACTTCACCTGCACGCGGACGATGCTCCCCCCGGAGAAGGAGCCGCTGACAGCACGGGCAGCGCCGCCCCACATCGCCTGTAACCGGTTCGCTCCCAGGCGGGACTGTCCCGTAAACGCTGCCGGACACACCACGAGAGGTACGGACCATGAAGAGAGCCATCACCCTGCTGACCGAGGCCGCCGTCTACGGATACATCGCCACCGCCCTGGCCCTGACGGCCTTGGAAGGTTTCTATTGAGTCGCCCGGCCGGGCGCGGGCACGGGTTCCCTTCGTAGGCGGATCAGGCTATGAAAGGGCGGCCGCCCGCCGGGCGGCGGCCCCCGGGCCTTCCCCCGCGACCCGGCCCCGCGCCGGACGCCCCGCTCCCACGGGGACACACCAAGGAGACCGCTCCATGCCGCGTCCGTTCGAGCACCTCACCCAGATGTTCCAAGCGGCCCTGGACAGGGTCGATCCCTACAAGATGATCGTGAACCACGTGCGCCTGGAGGGCTCCAGGCTTCTGGTTTCGTTCGAGGACGAGCGCCACGAGGTGGACCTGGACCGCTTCGAGCGCGTGCTCGTGCTGGGCGCGGGCAAGGCCTCGGCGCGCATGGGCAAGGCCCTGGAGGACATCCTGGGCGACAGGATCCACTCCGGGCTCCTCTCCGTGAAATACGGCCACGCCGAGCCCCTGAAGCACATCGAGGTGGTGGAGTCGGGCCATCCCACCCCTGATGAGCAGGGCGTGGGCGCGGCCCAGCGCATCGCGGACCTGGTGCGCGCCGCCGACGCCAAGACCCTGGTGCTCAACCTCGTCTCGGGCGGCGGCTCCGCCCTGCTGCCCTGCCCTATCTCCCTGGACCTCCCCGAAGGCCCCCTGCGCCTCACCCTGGAGGACAAGCAGAACATGACCCGGGCGCTCCTGGCCTGCGGGGCGGACATCGGCGAGATCAACTGCATCCGCAAACACATCTCCGCCGTGAAGGGCGGCAGGCTCCTCAAGCTCATGGCCCCGGCGCGCAGCCTCAACTTCATCCTCTCCGACGTGGTGGGCGACCGCCTGGACACCATCGCCTCGGGCCTCACAAGCCACGACGAGACCACTTTCGAAGAGGCCATGGCCATCATCGAGAAGTACCAGCTCCAGGACAAGGCCCCGGCCAACGTGCTGCGCACCCTGGAGCTGGGCGTGCAGGGCCGCATCGAGGAGACCACCAAGCCCGGCGACCCGGCCACGGAACTGGCCTCCAACATCCTCATCGGCTCCAACCAGGCGGCGCTCACCGCGGCCTGCGAGACTGCCCGCTCCCTGGGCTACAACACGGCCGCCCTCACCTGCGCCCTCACCGGCGAATCGCGCGAGGCGGCCAAGTTTCTCTGGGGCATCGCCAAGGATGTGCGCAAGACCGAGCTGCTTGTGAAAAAGCCCGCCTGCATCATCGCCGGAGGCGAGACCGTGGTCACCCTCAAGGGCGAGGGCAAGGGCGGGCGCAACCAGGAGATGGCCCTGGCCTTCCTGGCCGAGCTGGCCCGCGACGAGCTCAAGGGGGCCGACATCTTCTTCCTCTCCGCCTCCACCGACGGCACCGACGGCCCCACCGACGCCGCCGGGGCCTTCGCCTCGGCGGAGCTGGTGGAAATGGCCCACGCGGCCGGACTCTCCATCAACGCCTCGCTGCGCGACAACGACTCCTACCACTTCTTCGAGCGCATCGGGCGCCTGCTCAAGACAGGCCCCACCATGACCAACGTCTGCGACCTGCACATGGTGATCGTTTCGCCCTAGCCGGCCCGCCCCGCACGCCCGCGCGCCGGGACGCCATGGCGTCCTGGCGCGCTTTCCTTTCCGTCGTCCTCCTCCGCCGACCGCCCCCCTCTTGCGGGCGGGACGGTTTCGGGGCATTTTCCAAACATGGCAAACCCCGGCGCTCCCGCACGCTCGCGGCGCGGCAAGCCCCCCTTCGACGAGGGGGACGCCCTGCGCAGTCTCGGCAAGGGCCTCTTCACCGTGGACCGCGACCTGCGGCCCGTCTCCGCCAACCCCAGCGCGGCCCGCATCCTGGGCCTGGAGTCGCCCCCGGGCCAGACGCCGCCGGAGCTGCTGCCCCTCTTGCGCGACTGCCTGGAGGAAGAACGCCGCACCTCCCGCGTCCTGGAGGCCGGGGAACGCCGCCTGGCGGCCCAGGCCTGGCCCATCGTGCGCGACGGGGCCATCGTGGGCGCGGCCCTGCTCCTGGACGACGCCCTGCCAGAGGGCTCGCTGCCCGTGCCTGAGATCCAGCTGCGGGCCGTGCTCGATTCGGTCTCCGAGGGCATCTGGATCTGCGACGGCAGCGGCGTGATCCTGGACATCAACCGGGAATCCCAGCGGCTCAACTCCGTGGAGGCCTCCGACTACGTGGGCCGCAGCATCCGCTGCATCCTGGACGAAGGCCTAGTGGACCACTCGGTCACCCTGGACGTGTTGCGCCACAGGCGCCAGTCCAGCATCATCCAGCGCATCACCAAGACGGGCAAGCAGCTCCTGGTGACGGGCTCGCCGGTGTTCGGCCCGGACGGAACCATCGCCATGGTGGTGGTCAACGAGCGCGACGTCACGGAACTCAACGCCCTGCGCGAGGGGCTTCAGAACGCGCGCAAGGTGGAGGAGCGCTACCGCCACGAGATCGCGGAGCTCTCCATGCTGGAGCTGCGCCAGAAGGACGTGGTGGCCGAGAGCCCCTCCATGCGCCACTGCCTGCACGCGCTTTTGAAACTCGCGCACATGGACGCCTCGCGCATCCTCATCCTGGGGGAATCCGGCACGGGCAAGGGGCTCCTGGCCAAGTTCGTGCACCAGCACAGCCCCCGGGCCAAGAAGCCCTTCATCCCCATCAACTGCCCGGCCGTGCCGGAGAACCTCTTCGAGGCCGAACTCTTCGGCTACGAGAAGGGGGCCTTCACCGGGGCGCTCAAGCAGGGCAAGGCCGGGCTCATCGAGCTGGCCCGGGGCGGCACCCTTTTCCTGGACGAGGTGGGCGACATCCCGCTCTCGGTGCAGGCCAAGCTCCTCAAATACCTGGACGACCACGAGCTGCGCCGCCTGGGCGGGGCGGAGTCCAAGGTGGTGGAGTGCGGGGTGGTGGCCGCCACCAACTGCGACCTGGAGCGCCTGGTGGACCAGAAACGCTTCCGCAAGGACCTCTTCTTCCGGCTCAACACCTTCATCGTGCGCATCGCGCCGCTGCGGGAGCGCCGGGAGGACATCTTCGGGCTGGCGGAGTTCTACCTGGCGGCCTGCAACGCGCGCTACGCCAAGGCCAAGCGGCTCACGCCCAAGGCCATGCGCCTGCTGGAGGCCCACGACTATCCGGGCAACGTGCGCGAGCTGGTGGGCATCATCCAGAAGGCCTTCGTGATGAGCGAGGGCGACGACCTCACCGAGGCCGTGCAGGAGGCCCTGGGACCGGGAGGCGGCGCACTGGGAGAGGCCCAGCCGCGCGGTCTCGCCGAGTCTGCGGACCAGGCCAGTGCGCGGGCGCTGCGCCAGGCGGCCGCGCGCTGCCGCACCACCCGGGAGATGGCGACGCTTCTGGGGGTGAGCCAGTCCACGGTGGTGCGCAAGCTGGCCCGGTACGGCATCAAACCCGGCCGATTCATTTCTGAATCATGACCGGGCTTCAATAACGAATCAGACGGACTGGAACTTGAAGATCAAGTGTCAGTGCCTGCGAGCCCTTGTCGTGCATGGCGGACGCGGTGGGCCTCCTGCTCCGGGCCGAGGCAAATTGAAATGGAAATTGTCAATTTCGTTAAAGATATTTGATTCATTTGTGCATCGTTTATAACTATTCGGTTTTTTGCATTTTTTTGATATACTTGATTCATGCTCGCATCATTTGGCCTTGGTTCTGTTTGGAGTTTGTATAGTAACAGCTCGTAAGCAAACGCTTTATTGTCTCTCGCGCATCCTGGCTTGCTTCTTGCTCATCCAGCTTGGCTTTTTCGTCAACGGCGGGGCACGAGCCCGACCCATCAACCCCGTGCGAGAGGACACCCTGTGGCACAACACACCGACAAGACCCAAGAGCTCCTGGCACTGCGCGACCGCTACGTCCCCAAAGGTCCCTTCAACGTAACCCGCTTCCTGGCCGCCAAAGCCTCCGGCGCCGTGATCACCGACATGGACGGGCGCGAACTCATCGACTTCGCGGGCGGCATCGGCGTGGTCAACGTGGGCCACTGCCATCCCAAGGTTTCCGCCGCCGTGAAGGACCAGGCCGACAAGTACATCCACACCTGTTTCCACATCGTGATGTACGAGCCCTACATCCGCCTGGCCGAGAAGCTCTGCACCCTGGCCCCCGGGGATTTCGAGAAGATGGCCATCCTGGCCAACTCCGGGGCCGAGGCCGTGGAGAACGCGGTGAAGATCGCGCGCAGCCACACCAAGCGCCAGGGCGTGATCGTCTTCGAGGGCGGCTTCCACGGGCGCACTCTGCTCACCATGAGCATGACCAGCAAGGTGAAGCCCTACAAGTTCGGCTTTGGTCCCTTCGCCCCCGAAGTCTATCGCATGCCCTACGCCTACTGCTACCGCTGCCCCATAGGCCTCGACCGCAAGACCTGCGACGCGGCCTGCGCGGACCTCCTGAACGATTTCTTCATCGGGCACGCCGCCGCCGAGTCCGTCGCCTGCCTGGTGGCCGAACCCGTTCTGGGCGAGGGCGGCTTCGTCACCCCGCCCACCCGCTACTTCGAGAAGCTCTCGGCCATCTGCCGCGCCAACGGCATCGTCTACGTGGCCGACGAGGTGCAGACCGGCTTCGGACGCACCGGCGAATACTTCGCCATGACCCACCACGGCGTGGCGGCGGATCTGGTCACCGTGGCCAAGTCCATGGGCGGCGGCATGCCCATCTCCGGCGTGGTGGGACGCGCCGAGATCATGGACGCGCCCCAGATCGGGGGCACCGGCGGCACCTACGGCGGCAACCCCGTCTCCTGCCGCGCGGCCCTGGCCGTTCTGGAGGTCTTCGAGGAGGAAAAACTCCTGGAGCGCGCCCGCACACTGGGGGCCACCCTCCAGGCCCGCTTCGCGCAGTGGATGGAGCGCTACGAGATCATCGGCGAGGAACGCGGCCTGGGGCCAATGCGCGCCCTGGAACTGGTGACCGACCGCGAAAAGAAGACCCCGGCCATGGCCCAGGCCAAGGCGCTGGTGAAATACTGCGTGGACAGGGGGCTTCTGCTCCTCTCCTGCGGCACACACGGCAACGTCATCAGGACGCTCATGCCCCTGGTGATCACCGACGAGCAGCTCGAACGCGGCCTGGCCATCCTGGAAGAGGGCTTCCAGGAGATCGCCAAGGGCCGCCTGTAGGCGCTCCCCCAAAGGCTAAGGAACCAGGCAAACGCGCGACAACCCACAACGAAGGGAGTTGAGCATGAACACGGCGTCTTTCGGCAGAAAACTCACCGGACTCCTCGCGGCGGCGCTCCTCACCGCCGGTCTCTCCACCCAGGCCCTGGCCCAGAAGAGCATCAAGATCGGCAACGTCGAACCCCTCTCCGGCCCCTCGGCCTCGGTGGGCGTGCAGGGCAAGCAGGCCCGCGAGATGGCCATCGAGGAAATCAACGCCGCAGGCGGCATCAAGAGCCTGGGCGGAGCCAAGCTGGAGCTGGTCTACGCCGACTCCAAGAGCGACCCCACCGTGGGCGTCTCCGAGACCGAGCGCCTGATCAACACCGAAAAGGTGAACATCATGACCGGCTGCTGGAACTCGGCCGTCACCTACCCCGCCACCCAGACCGCCGAGCGCTACGGCATCCCCTTCGTGGTTCCCGTTGCCGTGCGCGACACCATCACCGAGCGCGGCTTCAAGTATGTCTTCCGCATCGCCGCCAAGGACTCCTGGTGGGTGCGCGACCAGTTCCGCTTCCTCAAGGACATCCAGGAGGAAACCGGCCAGAAGATGAAGACCATCGCCTTCGTCTTCGAGAACGGCGACTGGGGCACCGGCTTTGCCGAGAAGTGGCGCGACCTGGCCAAGAAGGAAGGCTACCAGATCGTCCTGGACGAGCCCTACCCCTCCACCGCCACCGACCTCACCCCCGTCGTCACCAAGCTCAAGAGCGCCAACCCCGACGTGGTGATGCTCGTCTCCAACGCCTCCGACGCCATCCTGCTCACCAACACCATGGCCGAGATGAAGGTGAAGCCCAAGGCCATCATCGCCTCCGGCGGCGGCCATGCCGACCCCAAGTTCCTTGAGAACGTGGCCAAGAACGGCCTCTACCTCTTCGACGAGGTGGAGTGGAACACCGACGTGAACAAGCCCGGCGCCAAGGCCACCAACGAGAAGTTCAAGAAGAAGTACGGCTACGACCTCACCGGCGAGTCCGTTGACGCCTACGCCGCCATGTACGTGATCGCCGACGCCCTGGAACGCGCCGCCTCCACCGACCCCAAGAAGGTCCGCGACGCCCTGGCCGCCACCAAGCTCACCACCGGCCCGGCCATGATCGTCTCCTACGACGGCGTGGAGTTCGACGAGAACGGCCAGAACAAGAACGCCGGCATCGTCATCGTCCAGGTGGCCGAGGTGGACGGCAAGCTCGACCGCGTCACCGTGTGGCCCAAGGCCGCCCGCCGCGCCGGGTACACCCCGGTGTTCCCCGCCAACAAGTAGCCCGTCCGTTCAACGCCCCCCGGGTCGCCCGCGCGCCCCGGGGGGCATCACTCCCGGAGACGACCAATGACCGCTGTGATCCAAGCGGTGCTCAACGGCGCCATGATGGGGGCCATGTACGGGCTTACGGCCCTGGGCCTCACCCTGATCTTCGGGGTGATGAAGGTGGTGAACTTCGCCCACGGCTCCCTGCTCATGGTGGGCATGTTCAGCGCCTACTGGCTGATCAAGCTCACGGGCATGCACCCCTATCTGGCGCTCCTCGTGGTGCCCCCCCTGCTCTATTTCTTCGGCTATTTCATGCAGGACCTGCTCATCAAGCCCGTGTTCCGGGCCGAGCGCCAGGTCCGCGAACCGCTCACGGTGATCATCGTCACCACGGGCGTCTGGTACGTGCTGGACAACCTGGCCCTCATGCTCTTCGGCGCGGAATACCGCACCGTGCGCACGGCCATCACCGGCACGAGCTTCACCCTGGGAGACATCATCGTCTCCATCCCCAAATTTTCGGGCTTCGTGATCTCCATCCTCACGGCCGTGGGGCTGGCGCTCTTCATGAAGAAGACCCGCACCGGCAAGGCCCTCCAGGCCACCAGCCTGGACCGCGAGGCCGCCAACCTCATGGGCATCGACCAGTACCGCATCTACAACCACGCCTTCGGCATCGGCACGGCCATCGCGGGCATCGCCGGATGCGTGATCATCCCCTTCTACTACGTCTACCCCTCCGTGGGCGTGGTCTTCGACATCCGGGCCTTCATCATCGTGGTGCTGGGCGGCCTGGGCAGCATTCAGGGGGCCATGATCGGCGGCGTGATCGTGGGGCTCATCGAGTCGGTGTTCTCCCAGTTCATGCCCTCCACCTGGACCGAGGCCATCATCTACGCCATCTTCCTGGTGATCCTCTTCGTGAAACCTTCCGGCTTATTCGGCCACAAACAGGACTGGTAGGAGGTGACCATCGTGAGCCGGAAACAACTGGACGCAATCCTCCTGGTCCTGGCCGCCCTGGTCAGCTTCGGGCTGCCCCTGGTGGTGCAGAGCCCCACGTACCTGCAGATCCTCATTCTGCTCTTCTTCTACGCCTACCTCACCACGGCCTGGAACCTGGTGGGCGGTTTCGCGGGCGTTCTGCCCATGGGCCACGCCGTGTTCGTGGGCATCGGGGCCTACACCTCCACGGTGCTTACGCTGCAATACGGCATCTCTCCCTGGATCGGCATGCTCGTGGGCGGGGTGATCGCCGCGCTGGTGGGGGTGCTCATCGGCAAGCCCACCTTCCGCATGCGCGGGGCCTACTTCGCTCTGTGCACCATCGCCTTCGCGGAAGGATTCCGCGTGATGATCGAGAACATCGACATGCTGGGGCCCATCAAGTTGAACGGCCCCCGGGGGCTGCTCATCCCCCTCAAGGGCGACTCCTTCTGGAACTACCAGTTCATGCACAAGGAGCCCTACTACTACATCATCCTGGTGATGCTCGTGCTGGTGCTGGCCCTCACGTGGTTCATCTCGCGCTCGCGCATGGGCTACTACCTGGCCGCGGGCGGCGAGGAGCCCGAGGCCGCCGAGGCCCTGGGCATCAACGTGGCGCGCTACAAGCTCATGGCCATGGCCCTGAGCTCGTTCCTCACGGCCCTGGCGGGCACGTTCTACGCCCAGCTCATGCTTTATTTCTACCCCAAGGGGCTCCTGGGCCTGGACCTCTCCTTCGAGATCGCCTTCATCGCCCTCATCGGCGGGCGCGGCACCATCGCCGGTCCGCTCATCGGCGCGCTGGCCCTGCGGCCCCTGAACGAGTTCACCCGCATCTACCTCTCGGACCAGCTCCCGGGCCTGCATCTGGTGATCTTCGGAACCATCCTGATCCTCGTCATGCTCTACCAGCCCAAGGGGCTCACCCCCACCCTGGCCAGGCTCTACGACAGGCTGGCCGCCAAGATCACCAAGCCCGAAGCCGCCGGGCAGGGAGGCGCGCGATGAACATCCTGGACGTCAAGGGAGTCACCAAGCGGTTCGGCGGCCTCACCGCCGTGCACGATCTGGACCTGCACATCGCCACCGGAGAGATCCTGGGCCTCATCGGACCCAACGGCGCGGGCAAGTCCACCCTGTTCAACTGCGTGGCCGGGGTTTTCCCGCCCACCCAGGGGGATATCCTCTTCAACGGCACCTCCATCGCGGGCAAGAAACCCTGGGACCTCTGCGACATGGGCCTGGCCCGCACCTTCCAGATCGTGAAGCCCTTCGGCGCCAAGACCGTGCTCTACAACGTGATGGTGGGGGCCTTCCTGCGCGAACGCTCCACCGCCCGAGCCCGCGACCGCGCCATGCACGTCCTGGAGACCCTGCTCCTGGACCACCGCGCCCACCAGCTGGCGGGAAACCTGACCATCGCGGACCGCAAGCGCCTGGAGATCGCCAAGGCCCTGGCCACGGACCCCAAGCTCCTGCTCCTGGACGAGGTGATGGCCGGGCTGCGCCCCACCGAGGTGGACGACATGATCGCCATCATCAAGACGCTGCGCGACAAGGGCGTCACGGTGTTCGTCATCGAGCACATCATGCGCGCCGTGATGGCACTTTCCGACCGTGTTGTGGTCATCCAGTTCGGGGAGAAGATCGCCGAGGGCAAGCCCGAGGACGTGACCCGCGACGAGAACGTCATCAAGGCCTATCTCGGGAGGGAATATGACGCTGCTTAAGGTGGAAAACATCGACGTCTTCTACGGAGACGTGCAGGTGGTCCACGATCTCTCCCTGGAGGTGCACGAGGGCGAGGTGGTGTCCATCATCGGGGGCAACGGCGCGGGCAAGTCCACGCTGCTCAAGGCCCTTTCGGGGCTCGTTCCCCCGCGCGCCGGGGCCATCACCTTCCGGGGCGAGCGCATCGAGGCCATGCCGCCGGAGAAGATCGTGGAAAAGGGCATCGTTCACGTGCCCGAGGGCCGCAGGCTCTTCTCGCTCATGAGCGTGGCCGACAACCTGGAGATCGGGGCCTACAACAAGCGCGCCTTCAAACTGCGCGACAAGACCCTGCGCCAGGTCTACGACCTGCTCCCACGCCTCCTGGAACGGCGCGAACAGATGGCCATGACCCTCTCGGGCGGCGAACAGCAGATGGTGGCCATCGGCCGGGGACTCATGGCCCTGCCGGGGCTGCTCATGCTGGACGAACCCTCCCTGGGCCTGGCCCCCATCCTGGTGAAGTCCATCTTCGAGACCCTGCGCAGGATCGCCGACACGGGCACCACCGTGCTCCTGGTGGAGCAGGACGTGCACCACTCGCTCAGCCTTTCCGACCGGGGCTACGTGCTGGAGCACGGCCGCGTGGCCCTGGAAGGCGCGGCCAAGGAACTCATCGACAACAAGCACATCAAGTCGGCCTACCTGGGCATGTAGGAGCGAGCATGCACGGATTCCACAACCGTATCCTCACCGTGGACCTCACCCGGCGCACCTTCGCCGTGGAACCCGCGAGCGACGAGGTGCTGGAGGCCGGATTGGGCGGAAAGGGACTGGCCACCCGCCTGCTCCTGGAGCGCAACCCCGCCGGGGCCGACCCCCTGGGCCCGGAAAACCGCCTGATCTTCGCGGCCGGGCCCTTCTGCGGCGGAACGGCCTGGGGCGGCAGCCGCTACGGCGTGTTCACCAAGTCGCCCCTCACGGGCTTCTACGCCGAGTCCTACTCGGGCGGGCGCACCCCCGAGGCCCTGGACGCCGCCGGTTTCGACGCCGTGGTCCTGGAGGGCGCGGCCGACGCGCCCCTGGCCCTGCGCATCCATCCCGAGGGCTGCGAGTTCCACGACGCCTCCGGCCTCTGGGGCATGGATGTCTACCAGACCGAAGAGGCCGCCCTGGAACGCTTCGCCCTGCCCGGCCGCGAGCACGGCAGGCCCGGGGCCGTGGTCATCGGCCCGGCCGGGGAGCGGCTGGTGCGTTTCGCCATGATCGCCAACGACAAGTGGCGCTGCGCCGGCCGCGCGGGCGTGGGCGCGGTGATGGGCTCCAAGCGGCTGAAGGCCGTGGTCTTCCAGGGCGACCGCAAGCGCGAGCCCTTCGACGCCAAGGGGCTTCGCGCCTACTCCGCCGCCTTCGCCAAGGCGGGCGTGGAGAACAAGGGCGTGAAGGCCTACCGCGCCCAGGGCACCACCATGATGGTGGCCCTCATGAACACTGTGGGCGCGTTCCCGGCCAAATACTGGAGCCAGGGCAACTGCGCCCACTGGGAGAAGATCTCCGGCGAGACCTTCCACAAGGAGCACGACGTCACGCCCCACGCCTGCCTGAAGTGCTTCATGGCCTGCGGACGCATGGCCACCCTGCGCTCCGGCCGCCACGCCGGGCTCACCCTGGAGGGCCCGGAGTACGAGACCATCTACGCCTTCGGCGGCCTCTGCATGATCGAGGACATGGGCGAGGTGGTCTACCTGAACGACCTCTGCGACCGCCTGGGCATGGACACCATCACCGCCGGAAACCTCTGCGCCCTGGCCATGGAGGCCAACGCCCAGGGACGCGGCTTCACGGACATCGCCTACGGCGACGCCCAGGCCGCCGCGCGCCTGATCGAGGACATGGCGGCGGGGCGCGGCGCGGGCGAGGTGCTCTCCCAGGGCATCGTGCCCGCCGCCCGGCACTGGGGCCTGGAAGACCTGGCCATCCACGTGAAGGGCATGGAGCCCCCGGGATACGATCCCCGAGTGCTCAAGGGCATGGGCCTGGCCTACGCCACCTCGGACCGGGGGGCCTGCCACCTGCGCACCACCTTCTACAAGCCCGAGCTGGCCGGATTCATTCCCGCCGACGCCATCGAGGGCAAGGCCGAAATGCTCGTGGACTACGAGGACCGGTTGACCATCTTCGACACCCTGATCCTCTGCCGCTTCTTCCGCGACCTCTACACCTGGGAGGAGCTGGAAAAGATCATCCCCCTGGTCACCGGCCTGGATGCCTCCAAGGAGGCCCTGCGGCGTCGCGCGGCCTACGTTTCGGACCTGACGCGAACCTTCAACCTGCGCGAGGGCCTCACCCCCGCCGACGACCGGCTGCCCAGGCGACTCCACAAAGAGGCCCTGCCGGACGGCCGCGCGCTGAAGGAAGAAGAGCTCGACTACATGCTCAAGGACTACTACCGCCACCGCGGCTGGTCTGCCGAGGGGAGGCCTGGAGCTGTCCTGTAGCATCACCCGGATTGTCTCTGAATCCGTGTTGCATTGCCTTTGTGTCGCTCTGGCTGCATGTCGCGCATCTGAAACACACCGCAGGAGGATGAGATGGAAGCGTTGATGGCCCTCGTTACAAGCCAGGACCCGCACGAGAAGGAATTCCATCAGGCGGTCAGCGAAGTCTTCGAGTCCATCAAGCCGCTTTTGGACATGCGCCCGGAGTACCGCAAGGCGAAGATCCTGGAACGGCTGGTCCAGCCTGAGCGGGTGATGATGTTCCGCGTCACCTGGGAGGACGACGCCGGGGAAGTCCACGTGAACCGGGGCTACCGCGTCCAGATGAACAGTGCCATCGGTCCCTACAAGGGGGGGCTGCGCTTCCACCCCTCCGTGAACCTCGGCATTTTGAAGTTCCTGGCCTTCGAGCAGGTGTTCAAGAACGCCTTGACCACGCTGCCCATGGGCGGGGGCAAGGGCGGCTCCGACTTCGACCCCAAGGGCAAGTCGGATTCCGAGGTGATGCGCTTCTGCCAGGCCTTCATGGCGGAACTCTGGCGGCACATCGGCCAGTTCATCGACGTGCCCGCCGGGGACATCGGCGTGGGCGCGCGCGAAATCGGCTATCTCTACGGCATGTACAAGAAGCTGGCCAACGAGTTCTCGGGCGTGCTCACGGGCAAGAGCCTGAACTGGGGCGGCAGCCTCATCCGCCCCGAGGCCACGGGCTACGGCTGCGTCTACTTCAGCGCCGAGATGCTGGCCTCCAGGAACGACACCCTGGAGGGCAAGGTCTGCCTGGTGTCGGGCTCCGGCAACGTGGCCCAGTACACCGTGGAAAAACTCCTGGACCTGGGAGCCAGGCCCGTGACCCTCTCGGACTCCTCCGGATACATCTACGACGAGGCGGGCATCGACCGGGAGAAGCTCGCGTTCGTCAAGCAGCTCAAGAACATCCGGCGCGGACGCATCGAGGAGTACGCCCAGAAGTATCCCACGGCGGTCTACACGGCCTGCGAGGCCAACCGCACCTGCGATCCCCTCTGGAACCACAAGGCCGACTGCGCCTTTCCATCGGCCACCCAGAACGAGATCAACGGAACCGACGCCCAGAACCTGGTGAACAACGGGGTGAAGGTGGTGGCGGAAGGGGCCAACATGCCCACCACCCCCGCCGGGGTGAACCTCTTCCTCCAGGAGCGCATCCTCTACGGCCCGGGCAAGGCGGCCAACGCGGGCGGCGTGTCCGTGTCCGGGCTGGAAATGTCGCAGAACAGCATGCGCATCGCCTGGCCCCGCGAAGAAGTGGACGACAGGCTGCGCATGATCATGAAGAGCATCCACCGCACCTGCGCCGACGCGGCCCAGGCCGCCGGAGTGCCGGGCAACTACGTGACGGGGGCCAACATCGCGGGGTTCAGGAAGGTGGTGGAGGCCATGCTGGACCAGGGCCTGGTTTAGAAACCGGAAAGCAGCCGGACGCCGGACGCGGAACGTCCGGCCCGGCCGGGACGGGCGGTGAGGGCATGAAACTCGACGAGCGCGAACTGTCTCGCGTGGCCGTGCTCGACTTCAGGGCCTTCCTGGAGCTCATGGCCAACAAGGTCAACGAGATCCTTCTCGTTTCCAGCAGTTACGACGCCTTCATCATCGAAGAGGACGTGACGCTGGCCTCGCGCATCGTCTCGGAATACAGCGGCCTGAGCCTCTCGCAGCCTCCGCGCGTCACCCGCACCTCCTCCGCGCTCCACGCGCTGGACCTGCTGGCCGGGAAGAAGTTCGACCTGGTCATCACCATGCCGCACCTTGAGGACATGGACGCCGCCCGCTTCGGCGAGCGGGTGAAGCGCCTCCACCCAGCCCTGCCCGTCTACCTGCTGGCGCATGGCCTGCGCTCCCTGCGCACGGCGGACGAGAACGCCGACCTGCCGGGCATCGACAAGGTGTTCATCTGGTCCGGCAACGCCGACCTGTTGCTCTCCATCATCAAGAGCACCGAGGACGTGCTCAACGTGCAGCACGACACCCGGCGCGCCCACGTCTGCGTGCTCATCCTGGTGGAGGATTCGCCGCTCTACTACTCCCGGCTCCTGCCCGTCTTCTACAAGCAGATCGTCCGCCAGATCCAGAACGTGCTCGAATGCGGGGTCAACGAGGAGGAGCGCCTGCTCATCATGCGCACCCGGCCCAAGATCCTGCTGGCGCGCACGTTCGAGGAGGCCGCCAGTCTCTACGAGACCTACAGGGAAAACCTGCTCGGGGTGATCTCGGACACCCGCTTCCCCAAGGACGGCAGGCTCCACCGCGAGGCCGGGGTGGAGCTGCTCTCCCGCGTGCGCCGGGAGATGCCCCACCTGCCGCTCCTGCTCATGAGCTCCGAAAGCTCCAACGGCCACAAGGCGCGGGGCATACCGGCCGCGTTCCTGGACAAGAACTCCCCCGGGCTCGTGGAGGAGGTGCAGGATTTCTTTCTGGAGCGCCTGGGCTTCGGGGAATTCGTGTTCAGGACGCCCGACGGGGCCGTGGCGGGCAGGGCGGACAGGCTGCGCACCCTGGAGGAGCAGCTCGCGGTGATCCCGGAGGAGTCTCTGCTCCTGCACATCGACAAGAAGGACTTGGCCAACTGGGTGATGATGCGCTCCGAGATCCCGCTGGCCACCGCCATCCGGGCGCTCCGGCCGGAGCTCTTCCAGAACGTGCGGGAGTTGCGCGGCTACCTCATCGGGCTCATCCATTTCGTGCGCAAGTGGCGGCAAAAGGGCGTGGTGGCGGGCTTCAACCGCAAGGATTTCAAGCAGGACCTCCTGAGCATCGCCAAGATCGGGAGCGGATCGCTGGGCGGCAAGGCGCGGGGCCTGGCCTTCATGTCCTCGGTGCTGGGCGAGAACGGGGCGCTTGTGGAGCGCTTCCCGGAGTGTTCCGTGGAGGTGCCGCAGACCGTGGTGCTGGCCACCGACGTGTTCGAGGAGTTCTTGGCCCTGAACGGGCTGCGCCGCCTGGCTGGGGACGGTTTCTCCGATGCGGAGGTGGCCGAGGCCTTCCGCAAGGGCAAGATGCCCCCGGCCATCGTCAAGGACCTGGGCAAATTCCTCGAGGAGGTGGGCTACCCCCTGGCGGTGCGCTCCTCCAGCCTCCTGGAGGACGCCCAGTTCCAGCCCTACGCCGGGCTCTACGACACGGTGATGCTCCCCAACGACCATCCCGACGCGGACGAGCGCCTCGGGCAGCTTCTGGACGCCATCAAGCAGGTCTACGCCTCCACCTGGTTCCAGAGCCCCAAGGCCTTCGCCAGGAGCACCGCCGGACACGCCCAGGACGAGGCCATGGCCGTGGCCGTCCAGCAGATCGCGGGGGAGCGCCACGGCGACCATTTCTATCCGTCCATCGCGGGCGTGGCCCAGTCCCACAACTACTACCCCGTCTCGCGCATGCGCCCCGGGGACGGCATCGCCCACATGGTCATCGGCTTCGGCAAGCCCGTGGTGGAGGGCGGCGTCTCCTTCCGATTCTCGCCCCGGCACCCGAAGATACTGCCCCAGTACGCCTCCGTGGCGGACATGCTCGCCAACACCCAGCGGGAGTTCCTGTCGCTTCGCCTGGGCGGTGCGGAGAGGGCCGCGAATCCCGGCGAGGACGTGCGCCTTGAGCGCAGGAACATCCACGACGCCCTGGGCGACTACCCTGTCATGGCCTGCACGAGCGCCTACGACCCGGCCGACAACCGCATCCGGGACTCCTTCGAGGCTTCTGGCCCCCGGGTCGCCATGTTCTCGCGGGTCGTCCAGCACGGGCTGCCGCCACTGCCGGAACTGCTTTCCAGCCTCCTGGAGCTGTTCCGCAAGAAGGCCGGCTGCGAGGTGGAACTGGAGTTCGCGGTGAACCTCAGGCGGGAGAACCCGCGCGGCTGCGCCTTCTACCTGCTCCAGGTGCGGCCCATGGCCATCGACACGGACCGCTTCGACGCCGAGATCACCCCGGAGGAGCGCGCGGGCGCGTTCCTCTGCTCCCGGCTCGCGCTGGGAAGCGGCAGGCGCGACGACATCAGGGACATCGTGTTCGTGAAGCCCGAGGCTTTCGATCCGGCGGATACGGCGTCCATCGCGGAGGAGATCGGCGCGGTGAACGCCGCGCTCTCCGCCGAGCGGCGTCCCTACCTGCTCATCGGTCCCGGCCGTTGGGGCACCTCGGACCGCTGGCTGGGCATCCCGGTGCAGTGGCGGCACATCTCCGGGGTGGGGGCCATCGTGGAATGCCGGAACGCGCTGATCAAGGCCGACCCCTCGCAAGGGACGCACTTTTTCCAGAACATCACTTCACTGGGCATCCCCTACGTGACCGTGAGCGACGGCACGGAGGACCGCCTCGACTGGCGGCGGATTGAGTCCCTTCCCGTGCTGGGCGAGGGCAGGCGCCTCAAGCACGTGCACGCCCGGCAGGGGGTGACCATCAAGATCGACAGCAGGCGCTCCGCGTGCGTGATGACCCTCGGAACGCCTGAATGAACGGATACTGACGAGGACGAAACGCCGGATATCCCGGCCATGCACACGCCTTCACAAAGGAGTCATATATGCTTGTCGGAGACTGGATGCTCAAGGACGTCACCACCGTCACGGAAGACGTCTCCATGGTCAAGGCCGGACGCATCATGCAGCAGCGTGGCATCCGTCGCCTGCCCGTGGTGGATTCCGACGGCCACCTGATCGGCATCGTGACCGAGCGCGACATCAAGGCCGCCTCCCCCTCCAAGGCCACCTCCCTGGACATCTACGACATGACCCGCCTGCTCTCCGAGATCAAGGTGCGCGACATCATGACGAAGAAGCCCCTCACCATCCGCCCGGACGACTCCGTGGCCCGCGCCGCCGCCATCATGCGCGACAACAAGGTGGGCGGCCTGCCCGTGGTGGACGGCTACGACGCGGTGGTGGGCATCATCACCGCCACGGACATCTTCAGGCTCTTCACCATGATCAGCGGCGTGGACCAGGGAGGCGTCCATCTGGCCGCCGTGCTGCCCGTGGAGAAGGGACACCTCAAGCAGCTCATCGACGACCTGCGCGCCCAGGACGCCAAGATCGTCAGCATCCTGTCGCACCTGGACCAGGGTGACGAATCCAAGCGCAGGGTGTACATCCGCCTGCGCTCCATGACCGAGGCCGAGGACTACCGCCTGCGCGACCACATCAAGGCCAGGCACCAGCTGCTCTACTGGGTGAGGGACTGACGAGACGGGGGCCGGCCCACGGGTCGGCCCCGCTTCGAGGCCAGCCGGAGCGTGACAGGTCCGGGCGTTTCAATTCTACCAACACTTTCAACACGAGGTCTGACACTTCAAAAGCTTTGAGATCATCTTTAAAAACAGCTTTCTGTTTTCAGGGTAAAGACACGAGGTCTTGCGGCGCATCCGGGATACGGCGAGACGGACTGCCCGCCTGCCGCACCATTCAACCCCTGAAGATTGGCAGACTTCAGGGGCCACGGAGTTCAACCATGAGACCTGAAGACCTGAGACTTTGGAAAAACCTCTGCTACATCGACGGCCAATGGACACCGGCCTTGGAAGGCGGCGTTCTGGAAGTGTCCAACCCGGCCACCGGCGAGACGCTGGGCACCGTGCCCCGTTGCGGGGTCAAGGAAACCTCCCTGGCCATCTCCTCGGCGGCGCGCGCCATGACCGCCTGGCAGGCGCTCAGCCCCCTGGAGCGGGGCGAACCCCTCCACGCGCTGCACCGCCTCATCAAGGAGAACATCGACGAACTGGCCGCCATCCTCACCCTGGAACAGGGCAAGCCCCTGGCCGAGGCCAGGGGGGAAATACTCCAGGGAGCGTCCTACTTCCCCTGGTTCGCCGAGGAGGCCCGCAGGCTCTACGGCCGCGTGATCCCCTCCCCGGCCCCCGGCAAGCGCCCCCTGACCATGTCGCGCCCCGTGGGCGTGACGGGCATCATCACCCCCTGGAACTTCCCCTTCGCCATGATCCCCCGCAAGGCCGCCCCGGCACTGGCCGCTGGCTGCACCGTGGTGGTCAAACCCGCCTCGGCAACGCCCTACTCCGCCCTGGCCCTGGCCGCCCTGGCCGAAGAGGCGGGCATCCCGGCGGGCGTGTTCAACGTGGTCACGGGCAGCGCCTCGGCCATCGGCGGCGAACTCACGGGGGACCCGCGCGTGCGCAAAATCTCCTTCACCGGCTCCACCGAAGTGGGCAAGAAGCTCATGGCCCAGTGCGCCGCCACCGTGAAGCGCGTCTCCCTGGAACTGGGCGGCAACGCCCCCTTCATCGTCTTCGACGATGCCGACATGGACAAGGCCGCCGAGGGCGCGCTCATCTCCAAGTTCCGCAATTCGGGCCAGACCTGCATCTGCGCCAACCGCCTGCTCGTGCAGGAGAGCGCCCTCAATGCCTTCGTGGAGCGCTTCCAGGCCAGGGTGGCCGTCCTCAAATCCGGCAGCGGGCTGATCCCCGGCGTCACCCAGGGGCCGCTCATCGACCGGGCCGCAGTGGAACACGTCCAGGCCCTGGTGGACGACGCCCTGGTCCACGGCGCGCGGCTGCTGGCTGGCGGGAAACCCCACGCCCTGGGCGGGCTCTTCTACGAGCCCACCCTGCTCGCGGGCGTCACCCCCTCCATGCGCGTCTACCGCGAGGAAATCTTCGGCCCCGTCGCGCCCATCGTCACCTTCGCCACCGAAAAACAGGCCGTGGAAATGGCCAACGACACCGACGTGGGCCTGGCCTCCTACCTCTTTACCCACGACCTGGGCCGCGCATGGCGCGTGAGCGAGGCCCTGGAATACGGCATGGTGGGCGTCAACGAGGTGATCCTGGCCATGGCCGAGGCCCCCTTCGGCGGCGTCAAGGAGTCCGGCATGGGCCGCGAAGGCGGTCAGGAAGGCATCCAGGACTACCTGGACACCAAATACGTGCTCATGGGCATCGGCGTCTGATCCGATCCCATACTCCTCTCCGGGGGCGGGACGCGCGAGCGTCCCGCTCCCATTCCTTTTCGGGCTTCATTAGGTCTGGCGTTTTCGGCGGACCCGGCTATAAATTGGCTCCTGAATCCCCGAACCCCAACAACGGAGCCCCTCCATGACCGCTACCGGATGGTTCGCCGGCTGCCTGCTCGCGGCCCTGTGCTGCTGCCTGGGCGCGACTCCCGCCCGCTGCGCCCAGCCCCTGCTGGGCAAGGCCGACGTGGGCGCGATCAAGGCCTTCGTCCTCTCCGACGGATACCGCGAAATGGACGCCAAGCTCCTGCTCGCCGACACCCCCGACAAGCAGGAAGCCGTCAAGGCCGCCTACCCCGACGGCAAGACCTTGAACTCCCTCAACGTCCTGCTCTTCAAAAGCGGCGACCGCGTGGTGCTGGTGGACACCGGCGGCGGCAAGATCCTCGGCCCCGGCGCTGGCGGGCTGCCCAAAGCCATGGACGAGGCGGGCGTGAAGCCCGAAGCCGTCACGGACATCGTGCTCACCCACCTGCACCGCGACCACACCGGCGGACTGGGCCTGGACGGCAAGGCCGCCTATCCCAACGCCACTGTCTACCTCTCCAAAGCGGAATACGACTACTGGCTCAACCCCGACAACGAAGCCAAGGCCCCCGAACGCGCCCGCTCCACCTTCACCACCGCCCGCGAGATGCTGGCACTCTACCCCGGCAAGGTGCAAACCTTCGAGCCCGGCAAGGAACTGCTCCCCGGCGCAACCCCCCTCGCCGCCTACGGGCACACCCCGGGGCACATCGCCCTGCTCCTCTCCTCCAACGGGCAGAACCTGCTCTTCTTCGCAGACCTGCTCCACGCCATGGGACTGCAACTCCCTCGGCCAGACATCGCCATCGCCTTCGATACAGACCCAGCCCAGGCCGTCCAGGCCCGCAAGGCCCTGCTGGAGCGCGCGGCCAAGGAAGGCTGGACCGTCACCGGCGTGCACGTCCCCGGACCCGAAACCTACAAGATCAAAGCCTCGGGACAAGGATTCGAACTGGTCAAATAGACGCCGTGCGCTGGCGCGGTCGCGGAAGTGAACTCCGGCGGTCAGGGCTTCGCCCAGGCCCCCGGCAGGGCTCTGCCCTGGACCCGCTGGAGAGGGCGCCGCCCTCTCTGCACTCTCCCGTATATGGCCCCGCCCCGGACCCCGGCAATTGCTTCGCGTCGCCGGGAGGAGCGGCAGGGCGGTCGGAGAATATGCCTCCGGCGGGCAAAGGGCTACGCCCTCTGCACTCCC
>NZ_BLTE01000032.1 GCF_013019105.1 Fundidesulfovibrio magnetotacticus | reverse complement strand
ACCACCACAAGCGCCACCGTCTCGACTTCGAGGACGCCAGGAAACACCGCACCCGGCAGCGGGTGGAGCAGCTGTTCCGCAAACTGGCGGCCCTCGATCCGCTCCATGGGCTGACCCGCGAGGTCATGGAGTTCTACACGGAGGGCCTGCCGCCCTCGGCGCAAAAGGCCCTGGAGCGCCTGTTCCAGCGCTGCCCCAACGAGGCCCTGGAGTTCACCAAGGAGATGCGCGCAATCTCCGAGAAGGTGGTCCGCAAGCGCCACGCCAGGAAGCAGGCCCGGACGCGGGATGCGGCCGATCCCGCATTGCCCGTTGACGAATCGCCGCGTTCCGGGAAATACCTCCCCATGCGCACGGTGCTGCTCGATGGAACCCCGGCCGGAAACGACGCCTGCCGCCAGGGCGCGGACGCCCTGCGCCGCGCCCTTTCCGACGCGGGTCACGCCGTGGAGGCCTTCCCCCTGGCCGAGCTGCCCATCGCCCCCTGCAGGGGCTGCTTCGCCTGCTGGACCGCCTCCCCGGGCCGCTGCCCCTTCCAGGACGCCTCCCAGTCCGTGGCCGCCGCCGTGGCCAACGCCCGGCTGGCCGTGTTCTACGCCGACATGCGCTTCGGCGTCTGGGGCTACGAGCTGAAAAAGGCCCTGGACCGCATGATCTGCCTCATCTCGCCCCACTTCAAAGTCGGCGCTCCCACCCGCCACGCCAGGCGCTACCCGCGCATGCCCGCCATCCTCAGCGTCGGATGGCTCCCCGCGCCCGACCCCGAGTCCGCCGAAATCTTCGGCCGCGTGGTCGGCCACAACGCCCGCAACATGGGCGCGCCCGCCTGGCGCGCCGTGGTGCTCCCGGGCGACGCGTCCTGGGCCGCCCACCGCCAGCTCTGCCTGGACGCCCTGGCGAGGCTGGCCGCATGACGGCCTTCCCGCTGCGCGGCTGCCGGCCCCGGACCGGGAGGTCTGCCCTCCGCGCGAGGCTGGCGTCATGAAAGCCGTTCTCCTGGTGGGCAGCCCCAAGCGCGCTGGCGCTTCGGCCGTGCTGGGCGAGGCGCTCTTGGAGCGCCTCCAGGCGCGCGGCGTGGAGACGGAAACCCTTCGCCTCACGGGGCTCCTGGACGCCCAGGAGGGGCGCGCCCGGCTCCACGGGGCCTTCCTGGGCGCGGACCTCTGCGTGCTGGCTGCCCCGGTCTACGCGGACTCCCTGCCCGCCCCGGCCGTGCGCGCCCTGGAATTCCTGGACGACGACGGCCCGGCCCCGGAGCGCCCCCGCGCCTTCGCGGCCCTGGTCAACTGCGGCTTCCCCGAGGCCTCCCACACGCAGACCTGCCTGGACGCCTGCCGCGTTTTCGCGCGCCGCACGGGCCTGCGCTGGGCCGGAGGCCTGGGCGTGGGCCAGGGCGGCGTCCTGGGCGAGGGGCCGCTTGAGGCGCGCGGAGCCATCACCGCGAGCCTGCGCAAGGCGCTGGACCTCTCCGCTCACGCCCTGGCCGCCGGGGAGGACATCCCGGAGGGGGCCGTCCGCCTTGCCGCCAAGCCGCTCATGCCCCGCCTGCTCTATCTGGCCGTGGCGGAACTCGGCTGGCTGGCCCAGGCCTGGAGCCGCCGCACCTTCTTCCGGCTGGGCGCGAAACCCCTGCAACGGCCATGAGCGCGCGCCAGGGCTTCACCTTCCTGGTCTGCCCGGACCCGGAGATGATCAAGCGCGAGATCCGCCGCCTGATGGCCGGGGCGGGGTCCGGGTTCACGCGCCAGGTCTTCTGGGGCGACGCCGACGAGTTCGACCCCTCCTTCTGGCAGGCCCTGGCCTCGGTGAGCCTCTTCGCGGAGCCCAAGGCCGTGGTGCTGCGCCGCGCCGAGGGCCTGGCCGGGGACTTCTGGGAGAAGCTCGCGCGGCCCCTGGCAGGGTTCAACGAGCACGTCTGGCCCATCGTCTGCCTGGAGGGGCCGCACGATCCGAAAAAGGGGCCGTCGCTGCCCAAGGGACTGGCCGACCGGCCCTACTGGAAGGCCGGGCGCGAGCGCGGCTGGGTGTGGATCTCCCCGGGCCTCACCGACGAGACCATGCTCCCCACCCTGCGCGACTGGGCCCAGGCCCGCCGCCTGGGCTTCGACAAGGGCGTGCTCCAGGAACTGGCGCGGCTTCTGCCCCGCGACATGGCCGCCTGCGCCGGGGAGCTGGAAAAGCTGGAGCTGGCCGCCGCCGGGGGGATGATCCGCCGCGAACACCTGGAACTGGTGAGCGCCGAGACCGAGCTGGACATCTTCGGCTTCCTCAAGGCCCTGGAGGAGAACCGCGACCCGGCCGGGGTCTGGCGCACGGTGTTCGGCCACCAGCTGGCCAGCGACGACGGCTTCCTCTTCCAGTTCCTGGCCATCCTGGCCCGGGAGGCGCGCACCATGTGGCAGCTTGCCGCAGAAGACCCCGAGTGCCGCGTGCACCCCTACGTGCGCAAGCTCAAGACCCCCATGGCCCAGCGCCTGGGGCCCAGGGGCCTGGCCAGGCTGTGGGACCTGGCCCTGGAGGCCGAAACTTCCGTGAAGTTCGGCATCCGCACCCCGGACCAGGCCCTGGAGATGCTGGTGGCCGACCTGGGCGTCCTCTTTTCCGGGGCACGGCGCGCCGCCTGACCCTCAAGGCCCTTCCAGGCCGGGCCGATTTCCGCTATCCCACGCTACAGGGGCTCTTTTTTCCCCCTCATCGCCGCACCGGACTTGCTCAGGGGCTGAAACATGCTTAAGAAAGAGGATCAAAAGCACTACCTGGGCCACCGAAGCCGCCTCAAGGAGCGCCTGCGCAGGGATTCCCGCGCCCTGGCGGACTACGAGGTCCTGGAACTGCTCGTGAGCTACGCCAACCCCCGCAGGGACGCGAAGCCCCTGGCCAAGGCCCTGCTGGCGCGCTTCGGCAGCCTGCGCGGCGTCTACCAGGCCAACCCGGCCGAGCTTCTGGCCGTGGAGGGCGCGAACGCGGGCCTGGAGAGCTTCTGGACGCTCTGGCGGGAGTTCCTGGCCCGCCTGGGCGAGCAGGACGTGGCCGAGCGCGTGCAGGTGGACAGCCCCGAGGTGGTGGCCAACCTGGCCCGCGAACGCCTGGGCGCACTGGCGGGCGAGGAGTTCTGGGTGCTTTTGGTGGACGCGGGCAACCGCGTCATGGGCTGGGAGCGCCTGAGCCAGGGCGGCGCGAACCAGTCGCCGGTGTCCCCGCGCGACGTGGTGGCCCTGGCCCTGCGCAGGCAGGCCGCCGGGATCGTGCTGGTGCACAACCACCCCAGCGGCGAAACCCGGCCCTCCCCGGCCGACCAGGAGGTCACCCGGCTGGTGGGCATGGCCGCCCACGGCGTGAACCTCAAGGTGCTGGACCACGTGATCGTGGCCGGGAAAAAGTGGTCCAGCCTGAAGAAGCTGGGCATGATGTAGGCCCGCGCCCCGGGCCGCCCGGCGCAAGGCCTTCGCAATCATCCGACAACGCGCCATCAAGGAGCGATCCATGAACATAGAGAACGATCCCAAGGCCCACCTGCTCCCCGAGGAGCCTGTGGAACACCCCGTGTCCGAGGATCCGGCGGCCCAGGGCCAGGAGCAGGCCAAGCTGGACATCCCCGCCGTGCTGCCCGTGCTGCCCGTGCGCGACATCGTGGTGTTCAACTACATGATCCTGCCGCTTTTCGTGGGCCGGGAGAAGTCCGTGGCCGCCGTGGACGCGGCGCTCAACTCCAACCGCTACATCCTCATCCTCACCCAGAAGGACGAGAAGGTGGACGAGCCCGGCCCCGCGGACCTGCACCTCACCGGCACAGTGGGCATGATCATGCGCATGCTCAAGATGCCCGACGGCCGCCTCAAGGTGCTCGTGCAGGGGCTCACCCGGGCCAGGGTGCGCAACTTCAGCCGCACCGACCCCCACCTGGAGGCCCTGGTGGAGGTGATCGAGGAGGGCGAATACAAGGAAGTGGGCGTCAACGAGGAAGCCATGATGCGCGCCGCCCGCGAGCAGAGCGAGAAGATACTCACCCTGCGCGGCATCTCGGCCTCCGACATCATGAGCGTGCTCAACTCCGTCAACGAGCCCGGCCGCCTGGCCGATCTCATCGCCTCCAACCTGCGCATGAAGGTGGAGGACGCCCAGAAGATCCTGGAGACCGTGGACCCCCTGGAACGCCTGGAGTTGGTGAACACCCAGCTCAACAAGGAGGTCGAGGTGGCCTCCATGCAGGCCAAGATCCAGACCATGGCCAAGGAGGGCATGGACAAGGCCCAGAAGGACTTCTTCCTGCGCGAGCAGATGAAGGCCATCCGCAAGGAGCTGGGCGAGGGCCAGGACGAGAGCGAGGAGCTCGACGAGCTGCGCCAGGCCCTGGAAAAGGCCGGACTGCCCAAGGAGGTCAAGACCGAGGCCGACAAGCAGCTCAAGCGCCTCTCCTCCATGCACCCGGACTCCTCCGAGGCCTCGGTGATCCGCACCTACCTGGACTGGCTCACCGACCTGCCCTGGAAGAAGCTCTCCAAGGACCGCCTGGACATCAAGGCCGCCCACGCCATCCTCCAGGACGACCACTACGGCCTGGAGAAGGTGAAGGAGCGCATCCTGGAATACCTCTCCGTGCGCAAGTTGAACCCCAAGATGAAGGGGCCCATCCTCTGCTTCGTCGGCCCCCCGGGCGTGGGCAAGACGAGCCTGGGGCGCTCCATCGCGCGCTCCCTGGGCCGCAAGTTCGTGCGCATGTCGCTTGGCGGCATGCGCGACGAGGCCGAGATCAGGGGACACCGGCGCACCTACATCGGCGCGCTGCCCGGGCGCATCATCCAGTCCATCAAGAGCGCCGGGACCAGAAACCCCGTGATCATGCTCGACGAGATCGACAAGGTGGGCTCCGACTACCGGGGAGACCCCACCTCGGCCCTGCTCGAAGTGCTCGACCCCGAACAGAACTTCTCCTTCCAGGACCACTACCTGGGCGTGCCCTTCGACCTCTCCAAGGTGATGTTCATCTGCACGGCCAACATGCTCGACACCATCCCCGGCCCGCTCCTGGACCGCATGGAGGTGATCCGCATCCCGGGCTACACCGAGCAGGAAAAGGTGAAGATCGCCCGCAAATACCTGCTGCCGCGCCAGGTGAAGGAAAACGGCCTCAAGAAGGCCGATATGGAGATGACCGACGCCGTGCTGGCCAAGGTGATCCGCGAGTACACGCGCGAGGCCGGGCTGCGCAACCTGGAGCGCGAGGTGGGCTCCATCGCCCGCAAGCTGGCGCGCAAGAAGGCCGAGGGCGAGAAGGGGCCCTTCAAGGTGACGGCCAAGCTGGTGCCCAAGCTCCTGGGCATTCCCCGCTTCCTCGAAGAGGAGAAGGAGCGCGAGCTGCCCCCCGGCGTGGCCGTTGGCCTGGCCTGGACCCCCGTGGGCGGCGAGATCCTGCACATCGAGGTGACCACCATGCCCGGCAAGGGCGCGCTGATCATGACGGGCAAGCTGGGCGAGGTGATGAAGGAATCCGCCCAGGCGGCGCTCTCCTACGCGCGGGCCAAGTCGGAAAAGCTGGGCATCGACCCGGCCTTCCTGGAGAAGCGCGACATCCACATCCACATCCCCGCCGGGGCCACGCCCAAGGACGGCCCCTCGGCGGGCGTGACGTTGGTGACGGCCCTCATCAGCGCGCTCACCAACACGCCCATCTGCAACGACATCGCCATGACCGGCGAGATCAGCCTGCGCGGGCGCGTGCTGCCGGTGGGCGGCATCAAGGAGAAGATCCTGGCGGCGGTGTCCGCAGGCATGAAGCGGGTGCTCATCCCGGCGCGCAACGAGAAGGACCTGGCGGACATCCCGGCCGATCTGCGCGGGCGCATCAAGGTGAAGTTCATCGAGCAGATCGACGAGGTGTGGCCCCTGGCCTGCGCCAGGGAGGACGCACCGGAGGCGCACGACGCGCCCCAGAGCAAGGCCTCGCACTAGCCTGCGGGGCGACGACGCCGACGCACGAAGAAACGGCCCGGAGGTTTACGTCCTCCGGGCCGTTCGCGCGTCTTGGGCCGCCCCTCGGCCAGGCCCGCTTCAGCGGGGCAGGGCCAGGGGGCGCAGGGAGTTGAGCGCGGCGGCCAGGGTGGCCCCGTTGTGCATCACGGCCGAGAGCTGCGGCGTGAGCCGCCCGAAAAGCCCGCCCGCCAGGAGCAGGGAGTTCACGGTGACGATGAGCAGGTAGTTGGTCTTGATGCGCGCCAGCGACGCCCGCGCCAGGCTCCGGGCGCGGGCCAGGGCGGTCAGGTCGCCCGTGGTGAGCACCACGTCGGCCACCTCGCGGGTCACGTCCGCGCCCTGGTGCATGGAGATGCCCACCGAGGCCCGGGCCAGGGCCGGGGCGTCGTTGAGTCCGTCGCCCACCATGGCCACGGTGTGGCCCTCGGCCATGAGTCCCTCGATGACGCGGTGCTTCTCGTCGGGCAGCACCTGGGCGATCCACTCGGTGATGCCCAGCTGCTTCGAGATGCGCGCGGCCATGCCGTCCAGGTCGCCCGTGAGCATGATCACGCGTTGCACGCCCGAGTCCCTCAGGGCCTGGATGGCCTCTCCGGCCTCGGGGCGCAGGGGGTCGTCCAGGCTGATCACGCCTGCCAGCTCGTCCCCGACGGCCAGATAGAGCAGGGAATGGCCCTCTTCGGCCAGCCGCGCCACCGTTTCGGCGGCGTCGCCCAGGGGCACGCCCTCGTCCTCGTGGATGAAGTGGCGGCTGCCCAGGAGCACGCGCTTGCCCTTGAGCCAGCTGGCCACGCCGTGGGCGGCCACGTACTCCACGCGGGCGTGCTCCTCCTGGTGCTCAATGCCCTCCTCGCGGGCCTGGCGCACCACGGCGCGGGCCACGGGGTGGGGGAAGTGCTCCTCCAGGCAGGCGGCCAGACGCAGCACGTCCTCGCGGCTGGCCCCGCCGAAGGGGATCACGTCGTGCACGGAGGGCTCGGCCATGGTCAGGGTGCCGGTCTTGTCGAAGACGAACACGTCGGCCTTGGCCATCATCTCCAGGGGCTGCCCGCCCTTGACCACCACCCCAGCGGCGGCCATCTGGCGCATGGCGGCCAGCACGGCCAGGGGCGTGGCCAGCTTGATGGCGCAGGAATAGTCCACCAGGAGCACGGAGGCGGCGCGGCGCGGGTCGCGCGTGGCGGCGTAGACGGCCCCGGAGAGGCCCAGGGAGAAGGGCACCAGGTTGCCCGCCAGCTTCTCGGCCTGGCTCTGCACCCCGGCCTTGCTGCGCTCGGCCTGTTCCACCAGGCCCAGCATGCGCCGCCAGCGGGTGGTGTCGGCCGATCCGGCGGCCTTCACCAGCACCTCTCCCTCCTCCACCACCGTGCCCGCGAACACCGCCGAGCCCGGGCGCTTGGGCACGCCACGCGCCTCGCCGGTCATGGCGCTCTGGTCCACCAGGGCCTCGCCTTCCTCCACCACGCCGTCCACGGGGACCACGGCCCCCTGGCGCAGCACCACAAGGTCGCCCTGCTTCACGTCGCGGGAGTCCACCTGCTCCTCCTCGTGGCCCCGGCGCACCCAGGCCCAAACGGTCTGCGCGGCCAGGGTGGCGGCCAGGCTCTCCTCGGAGCGCTTGCGGGTCCAGCTTTCCAGGAACTCGCCCAGGCCCAGGAGCAGGGTGATGGCCCCCAGGCTGCGGAAGTCGCGGCGCAGGATGCAGATGCCCAGGGCCGTGGCGTCGAGCACGTCCACGGAGAGCTTGCCGGAACACAGCGAGACCGCCCCACGCCAGATCCTGGGCAGGGCGGAACGCGCGGCGATGGCCAGGCGCACGCCCATGGGCAGCACGGGCCGGAGCACCACGGGGGCCAGAAGCCCCACGAGGCTTGGAGGGGCTTCCCCGCCGTGGGCCGGTTGAGGGGCAAGCCGGGGGGCGGGGGTGTCGCGCGCGGGTTCGGGCGGTGCGCTGAAGCCCTCCCGGAGCTTTTGGAGCAGGTTCTGTCGCAGGGCCTCGTCCGGCGCGTGGACGATGAGGATGGAGCCCGTGCGCGGGTTCACGTCGAGCGAGCGCACGCCGTCCAGGTCGCGCAGGAGCGCCAGGAGTCCCGCGCGCTCCCCGGCCGCCCGGGGCGGGGCGGCGCGCAGACGCAGGCGGCCGGGGAGGTCGTGGGCGATGGAGAGGGTCACGAGGTCTGGCTCTCTTCCGCCGGGGCGTCCCCCGCTGTCTGCTTGCGTGCCTGTTCGGCCTCGGCCAGGAAGTCTTCCAGATGTTCCTTGGCGTGGTCCACGACGCCCAGGACCTTTTCCTTGATGTCCAGCCCGCTGGCCATGGCGTTGGTCACAAGGGGCTTGATGGCCGGGGCGCCGCGCGTGAGCGCGTAGACGGCCAGTGCGCCGGCGGCCGCGCCGCCGGCGATGAGGAGCAGGTCTCTGGAAGTGAGGTTCATCGAAAGTCTCCGCAATGCGCCCGCGCAGGGCGGGGTCGAAAGGTTGAGCGATGAATCGAGAGGCTCCGGCCTCAGGCTTCAGCAGATCAAGGAGCCTCAGGCTGCCGGTTTCAGCAGGTCCAGGAGACGCGCGCGCAGCCCCTCCGTGCCCAGCTCCCCGGCCAGTTCGCACACGGCCAGGTGCCGCCAGTAGTCCTCGCGCGGGATGCCCCGGCTCTTGCAGAGGCGTTCGCGCAGGAGCCGCCAGCGAGAGGCCAGGCGCGACTGGCCCAGAGGCCCCACCAGGCAGCAGGGCATGAGGGCGAAGGCCCCCGTGGCGGGTTCGCCCAGGGCGTCGTACCCGGGCCACTCGGAGAGCGAGCAGGCCTCCAGGGCCTGGCGCTCGCCGCGCAGGGCTTCCAGGGCGGGGCCTGCCAGGGAGACGGGCACCAGACGGGCCTCCACGTGGATGGCTCCCAGGAAAAGGCCCACCAGCACGCGCGTTTCGGGCACGACGCGCAGGCCCTCGCACGCCTCGCGGGTGAGGGCGTCGCGGAAGAGGCGGTAGTAGCGGTTGGCGGTGTTGCGGTTCACGCACAGGGCCAGGGCCGCCTGGCTGGCGGTGTCGCCCTGGCTGAAGTGCCGGGCCAGCCCCTGGAGCAGGGGCTCGTCGATCTTGGCGTAGGCCGCGTAGCGGTTCTTATGGTGCAGGGGGCGGGCTCTGTCTCGGGGGGGTCGGATCATGACGGCATCCTTTGCGAGGTTGATTCTCGTTATCAACAGTGTGGCCTTCCGTAAAGCGCTTCGGACGCCACGGCCACTTGATGAGAAAGGCCACGGCAAACACCGCTTTACGCCCGGGTGGACGATGGATAGAATACCGCACCAGATCAATCAGGAGAGCCCCCCTCATGGACCATCCCGTCCCCCTGTTCGACAAGGAGCAGCAGGTCGCCGCAGCCGCGCGCCAGGCCCTCGCGGCCACGGACTGCACGGAGTTCGCCCGGCCTTTCGGGGAACTGGTGGAAGCCTACGAGGACCTCCTGGAGCGCTCGCGCCGCGTGGCCGAGGCCGCCCTGGAAGCCCAGATGGACCTGGAAGCCGCCCTGACCCAGGTGGCGCAGCTCTCCGAGGTGGACGGGCTCACGGGCGTGCTGAACCGCCGCGCCTTCGAGAAGCTCCTGGCCAGGGACTGGGCCCAGGCCCAGCGCGAGGGGTCGAGCCTGTCCCTGCTGGTGGTCAACGTGGACCGCTTCGCGGCCTACAACGCCGTGAACGGCTCGCTGGCCGGAGACGACGCCCTCAAGGCCGCCGCAGGGGCGCTCATGCGCTGCCTCTACCGCGAGGTGGACGCGGCCGGGCGCATGGAGGGCGACACCTTCGCCGCCCTGCTGCCGGGCTCCGGGCCGGACGGAGCGCGGGTGGTGGCGGCGCGCATCCTGGACGAGGTGGCCCGCCTGGAGATCCCCCACCTGGATTCGCCCCACGGGGGCCTGCTCACCGTGAGCGCCGGGGTCGCCAGCGTGACGCCTGGCAGGGGCGACGCCCCCATGCTCCTGGTGCGCCAGGCCCAACAGGCGCTGGGCGTGGCCAAGCAGGAAGGCGGCAACGCCTTCGCCCTGGCGTAGAGCCAGGGCCAGCTCCCGAGTACGCCCCGCGCGGGCCTCCGAGCCGGGACGCTCCTTCTCCCGCTTCCTCGCAACCCTCCTCCTCGCCCGACCGCTCCGTAACCGTCGCGCCAGTTCCCCCGTCCTGTCACACAAGGCCGCTAGAAGGCCCCTGCACGCCCGCTGGTCCTGGGCCAGTGGCCGAGTGGCATGGCGATGCTTGATCATGATTTTCACTTTCAATAATGACGGGTGCGCGCCGTCCGTGGTGGGGGGCGCGCACCGCTTCAGCAAATGGAGGCAGCCCATGAACTGTTGCAAGCATATGATCGGAACCCTTTTCGTGAGTCTGGCCATCCAGGGCGGGCTCTATCTATACTGCCTGGAAACCCTCGCCCATTAGGCCGCAACCCCCGTAAGCGGCCACCTCCCGCCCCCCGGCCGGGCGTCTCCCCTGGACGCCCGGCCCCTCTACAAAAACGTCCGTCCGGACTCGCCAAAAATGTAAGCCCTCACGCCCACAAGCGGAGGGCTTTATTATTTTACTACGTTAAATCAAGTGAATAGTCGCTGGCACGACTCTTGATTAGTCCTGAACGGCCGGGCTCCCCGGCCCCAACGGAAACCGACCGGGAGGACGCCATGAACGCCAACTCCGCCACCCCCAACGCCCTGACCGCCAGCATCGAGATGCTCGTGGCCCTGGCCGCCAGTCTGGCCATCCAGGTCGTCGGCTACACCTTCTGCCTGACCACCCTCGGGGCCTAACGGCACAACACAGCGAGGCGCACCGTGTCCGAACTCATTTTTGAAGAACGCGCGGACCAGATCCACGTCAAGGGCGAGGGTCCCTTCAAGCTCGCGTGCAACCGCGAGTCCCTGGCCGGGGCCGTGAGCCAGCGCGCCTGCGTGTTCTGCGGCTCGCGCGTGGTGCTCTACCCCATCGCCGACGCCCTGCATCTGGTGCACGGCCCCATCGGCTGCGCCGCCTACACCTGGGACATCCGGGGCGCGCTCTCCTCCGGCCCGGAGCTGCACCGCCTCTCCTTCTCCACCGACCTCCAGGAGACCGACGTGATCTTCGGGGGCGAAAAGAAGCTCGAAGCCGCCCTCCTGGAACTCATCGACCGCCACGCCCCCAAGGCCGCCTTCGTCTACTCCACCTGCATCGTGGGCATCATCGGAGACGACCTCCAGGCCGTGTGCAAGAAGGTCTCCGCCGCCAAGGGCATTCCCGTGATCCCCGTGCAGTCCGAGGGCTTCAAGGGCAACAAGCGCGAGGGCTACCTGGCCGCCTGCAAGGCCATGTTCACGCTCATGGGCACGGGCGACACCTCGGACATCGGCCCGCTCTCCCTGAACATCCTGGGCGACTTCAACCTGGCCGGGGAGATCTGGATCATCCGCGACTACTTCCGGCGCATGGGCATCGAGACCGTGGCCAACATCACCGGCGACGGCCGCGTGGGCGACATCGCCCGGGCCCACGGCGCGGCCCTCAACGTGGTGCAGTGCTCCGGCTCCACCATGGACCTGGCCAAGATGATGAAGGAGAAGTTCGGCATCCCCTTCGTCAAGGTCTCCTACTTCGGCATCGAGGACATGGCCGAGGCCCTCTACACCGTGGCCCGCTTCTTCAAGGACAAAGACCCCAACATGCTCGAGCGCACCCAGGAACTGGTGCGCGAGGAGCTGGCCGTGCTCTACCCCAGGCTCCAGGAGCTGCGCCGCGACCTGGAGGGCAAGAAGGCCGCCATCTACGTGGGCGGGGCCTTCAAGGCCTTCTCGCTCATCAAGGCCTTCCGCCACCTGGGCATGTCCGTGGTGATCGCCGGGTCCCAGACCGGCACCGAGGAGGACTACGAGGAGCTGGCCCAGATCTGCGACCCCGGCACCATCATCGTGGACGACGCCAACCCCCTGGAGCTCTCCGCCTTCCTCAAGGAGAAGGACGTGGACATCTTCGTGGGCGGCGTGAAGGAGCGCCCCATCGCCTACAAACTGGGCGTGGGCTTCTGCGACCACAACCACGAGCGCAAGGAGGCCCTGGAAGGCTTCGTGGGCATGGTCAACTTCGCCCTGGAGGTGCACCGCACCGTCATGAGCCCCGTGTGGCGCTTCGTGCCCCGCAGGGCCGGAAATCGCCCGGACGCCTCCCTGGCGTGCGGGTCCGTGGAGGAGCGGTCATGAGCATCACCGAAATCGATCCCCTGGAGACCCCGGCCCCCGCGCCGGCAACGGCCGGCCCCAAGCCCATCAAGCCCAAGGCCGAGCCCTTCGTCTCCACCACCAACGCCTGCAAGCTCTGCAAGCCCCTGGGCGCTACCCTGGTGTTCAAGGGCATAGAGGGCGGCGTGCCCTTCCTGCACGGCTCCCAGGGCTGCGCCACCTACATGCGCCGCTACATCATCAGCCACTTCCGGGAGCCCATGGACATCGCCTCCAGCTCCCTGGGCGAAAAGCAGGCCATCTACGGCGGCGCGGCCAACCTCAAGAAGGGCCTGCTCACCGTCATGGACAAGTACGGCGCGGGCCTGATCGGCGTGGCCACCACCTGCCTCACCGAGACCATCGGCGACGACGTGCCCGGCGCGCTCCTGGAGTTCCGCCGCGAATTCGCCGACCTGGAGCTGGCCCCGGTGGTGAACGTCTCCACGCCCAGCTACTCGGGCTCCCACATGGAAGGCTTCACCGCCGCCGTGCGCGCCGTGGCCGACCAGCTCGTGCGGACCGGGCTCAAGACCGACGCCGTGAACTGCTTCCCCGGCTTCGTCTCCTGCGAGGACCTGCGGCACCTCAAGGACGTGTTCGCCGCCTTCGAGCTGCCCGTCACCCTCCTGCCCGACTACTCCGAGACCTTGGACGGCCCCGCCCTGGAGGACTACGAGAAGATCACCTCCGGCGGCACGCCCGTGAAGGCCCTGGAGGCCATGGGCGGAGCGCCCGCCAGCTTCGAGTTCGGGGCCACCCTGCCGCCCCCGGGCGAGGCGGGCACGGCCGGGGGACTCCTGGCCGCGCGCCACGGCGTGCCCCTGCACCGCATGGGCCTGCCCATCGGCCTGCGCGAATCCGACGCCTTCTTCCAGGCCCTGGAGACCGTCTCCTGCCGCCCAACCCCCCGCCGCCACGCCCTGGAGCGCGGCCGCCTCCTGGACGCCTTCGTGGACGGCCACAAGTACGTGGCCCAGAAGCGCTGCGTGCTCTACGGCGAGGAAGACCTCTTGGTGGGACTGACCTCGTTCATGGCCGAGATCGGCGTGATCCCCGTGCTGGTGGCCGGGGGCGGCCGGAGCGGTCGCCTCAAGGACGCCGTGCACGCCGCCTGCGAGGGCCTCGTGCCCGAGATGCCCGAAGTGGCCGAAGGCGTGGACTTCTACGACATCGCCGACAAGGCCCGCGAGCTGGCCCCGGACCTCTTCCTGGGGCATTCCAAGGGCTATCGCCTGGCCCGCGAGCTGAACGTGCCGCTCATCCGGGTGGGCTTCCCCATCCACGACCGCTTCGGTGGGCACCGCACGCGCCACCTCTGCTACCAGGGCGCGCTCGACCTTCTGGACCGCGTGGTCAACGCCATGATCGAAAAGAAACAGACCGACTCCGACATCGGGTACGGATACATCTAAAGGAGCCCCCCATGGCCATGGACCTTTCCAAGCACCCCTGTTTCAACAAGGACGCCAAGGGCTCCTGCGCGCGCGTGCACCTTCCCGTCGCGCCCAAGTGCAACATCCAGTGCAACTACTGCAACCGCAAGTACGACTGCGTGAACGAATCGCGCCCGGGCGTCACCTCCTCGGTGCTCACGCCGCACCAGGCCATGCTCTACATGGAGAAGGTGATGGAGGCCGAGAAGCGCGTCACGGTGGTGGGCATCGCAGGCCCCGGCGACCCCATGGCCAACGCCCGCGAGACCCTGGAAACCATGCGCCTGATCAAGAAACGCTGGCCGGACATGATCCTGTGCCTCTCCTCCAACGGGCTCCAGCTGCCCGAGCACGTGGACGAGCTGGCCGAGATCGGCGTCTCCCACGTGACGGTCACGGTCAACGCCGTGGACCCGGAAATCGCGGCCAAGATCTACTCCTGGGCGCGCATCGGCAAGGTGCTCTACCGGGGCGAGGAGGCCGCGCGCATCCTGCTGGAACGCCAGAAGGAGTCCATCCGCCTGCTCAAGGCCAAGGACATCATCGTGAAGGTGAACACCATCGTCATGCCCGGCATCAACGACCACCACGTCGAGGAGATCGCCCGGACCATGAAGGAGATGGGCGTGAACCTGCTCAACTGCATGGCGCTCATCCCCAACAAGGAGACCAAGTTCGAGCTGGTCCCCGAGCCCTCCAAGGCCCGCATCGAGGAGATCCGCGCCATGGCCGAGCAGTACCTGCCACAGATGCGCCACTGTCAGCGCTGCCGCGCCGACGCCGTGGGCCTGCTGGAAAAGGACTGCTCCAAGGAATTCTCCGGGCTTCTGGCCTCCTGCGCCGCCGCGCCCGCGCCCGTGGACGCCTCGCGCCCCTACGTGGCCGTGGCCAGCATGGAGGGCATGCTCGTGAACATGCATCTGGGCGAGGCCGGACTCTTTCAGATCTGGGGCGAGGACGAGGCGGGCGGCTACAAGCTGGTGGAAAACCGCCCCGCCCCGCCAACGGGAGGCGGCCCAAGGCGCTGGTACGACCTGGCCAAGGCCCTCAAGGACTGCCGCGCCGTGCTCGTCTCGGGCGTGGGGGACACGCCCCAGGCGATCCTCGAGGAGGAGGGCGTGAAGGTGGTGGCCATGTCGGGCTTCATCAGCCAGGGCCTGGACGCCGTGTTCAAGACGGGCGATATCAACAAGCTGCGCGCCAAGGGCGGCGGCGGCTGCAAGATGGGCAAGTGCTCGGGCGGCGGCGAAGGCTGCTAGGAAACGTTTTCTCCGACGGTTGGTTGCTGGCAGGAAAGGCCGGCGGGGGAGTGGACGCCCCCCGCCGGCCTCGTGCTTTGCGGGCGCGGGTGTCCTGCAGGCACGGCCGTTGTCGCCTCGGCGATCGATGCGTCGGCCGGGTCAGTCTAGAACGTGTAGAGCAGCCCCACAGCCACCTTCACCGAATCCGTGGCCGCGCCCGCCATGGAAGGCCCCCACACGCTGGCCTGGAAGCCCAGGGGCCTGGCCCAGCCCGTCTCCACCAGGAGCGTGAGCTGCTCCGTGACGGCGTAGGAGTGGTCGAAGTTGAGGGCCACGATGGCCTCGTTCAGCGTGAGGTTGCGCCCCATCTCCACCATGTACCCCTGGCCCGAGAGCGCCACGGAGCGCCGGAAGGCCGCCGGGTCCGACGTGCCGCGCATGTACGCGGCCGTCAGACGGGAGGATAGGCCTTCGACCAGGGCGATCTTGTCCAGGGTCAGTCCCAGGCCCCAGGAGCCGGTGGGGTCGGCCACCAGGGTGGTCTCGTTGTCGATGGTCTCGCTGGTGAAGAAGAGATAGCTCAGGCCCGAGTTCCACGTGCGCACCAGGGTGGGCAGGCGCTCCGAGCCGTTGCCGATGTCGGCGTCCTCGCCTGAGCCCCACCAGGCGAAGAGGCGCGGGGTCACGCGGTCCGAGCCCGCGTATTCCAACGCCATGTCCGCGAAGAGCCCCCGGCGCGCGTTGCGCGGCGCGTCGGCCCAGGCCCCCGCGCCGCCCACGAGGTCCGCGAAGAGGGTGAAGTCCCCCATGCCGCGCTTGAGGGCCGCCCCGGCCCAGGCGTAGGGCGCGGCGTCCCCCGCGAAACCGCCCCGACCTTCAAAGTACCCCAGGGAGAGAACCTGGCGGCGGATGTAGCCCAGGTCGGGCGGGCCGCCCAGGGCGCCCGCATAGGGCGCGGGAGCGGGCGTTCGCGCAAGCCGCGCCGCCGCCGCCCAGGGCGTGAAGGACCAGCCCTCGCCAGTGAGCGGCAGCGAGAGCCAGGCCAGGTCCAGCACGTCCGTGGCGCGCCCGGTCGCGCTTTCCAGGGCGTCGGCGTAGCCCAGGGGGCGGCCCACGGCGGCCTGGAGCGATGCCCCCTCGCCCAGGGGGACCTCCACGGCCACGGCGGGATATTCCGAATCGAGCACCACGGAGCCCGTGAAGGCCTCGGACTGGGGCAGCGTGGTGCTGAACTTGCCCGCCGTGATTTCCACGTCCGTGCCCGGCCACTTGAACTGCAGGTAGGCCTTGAACACCTCGATGGCTGGGGCGGGGTTGTCCACGGTGTAGGTGGCGTTGCCCCAGGGGGTGTTGTCCACCTGCACCCAGAAGGTGAAGCCCAGGTTCTCGTCGCTGGTGAAGTCCGTGCGCAGGCGCAGGCGCTGCCAGACGGCGAAGGCGTCCTGGGCCTGGGCGCGGACGGTGGTCCAGGGGGTGAAGAGGCGGTTGGCGTAGCTGGCGGCGTAGGCGTAGAACTGACCGCTCATGGCGACCCGGGCGGCGCGGCAGGGCTGGGCGGCCAGCACGAGCGACGCCCAGGCGACCGCCAGGAAAAGGCCCGGCCCGAGAAGGCGCCTCGCGGGAAGCCGCGCCGCGAAAAGGCTCTTCACGAAACGGACCGACGCGCAAAAGTCCGGGGCGGGAAATCCCGCCGCCGACCCGGCGGCGCGCGTCATGCAGTGCCCTCGCTGGACGCGTCCTCGCTGGAGACCACGCGGTTGCGGCCCGATTCCTTGGCCCGGTAGAGGGCCTGGTCCGCCTGGCGGAGCAGGGCGTCGAATCCCCCCGCGCCGTGGTGGTCCGTGGCCGTGCCGATGCTCACGGTCACGCGCAGGGAGAGGGGGCCGTGGGTCACCACGTGCTCCTCCACGGCGCGGCGCAGGCGTTCGGCCAGGTGCAGGGTCTCCTCGCGCCCGGAGTTGGGGGCGAGCAGGGCGAACTCCTCGCCGCCCACGCGCGCCAGCACGTCGGAATCGCGCACCACTGAGCGCAGAACGGCCGCCGTCTGGGAGAGCACGGCGTCCCCGGCGTCGTGGCCGTGGGTGTCGTTGACGGCCTTGAAGTGGTCCAGGTCCAGCATGGCCACGGAGCAGGGATGGCCGCCCCGGCGGCAGATGGCCAGGGCCAGCGGCCCTTCCTCCAGGAGCTTGCGGCGGTTGGGCAGCCCCGTGAGCTGGTCCGTGACGGCCAGGGCCTCCAGGCGTTGCATGGAGGCGGAGAGCTTGGCCGAAAGATCGCCGAAGGCCTCGTAGAGCACGCGCACCTCGCTGGAGACGCCACTGGGCACGGGAGGCGGCGGGTCCTCCGGCGGGGAGCCGTCGGAGAGCACCATGTGCCGGGCCAGCCGGGCGATGGGTTGCCCGATGCGCCGCGCCGCCAGCACGGCCGCGCCGGCCCCCAGCAGGGAGGTGGCCAGCCCGGCCAGGGCCATGCTTCCCAACATGCGCCCGAAGCGGTCCCCGGCCTCGCGGTTGGCCTCCACGCCCAGCTCCATGTTCACGCGCTCGATGCCCTCCAGCCGGGAGATCATCAAGGCGTAGTCGGCGGCCTTGCCGCGCGCCAGGGCGGCGGCTTCCACGGCGCGGCCGTCCAGCATGGCCTCCAGCACGGCGCGGTTGCCCGCCACGTAGGAGGCCTTGGCGGCCAGGTAGCCCTGGAAGTCCCGGCGCTCCTCGGGGGTCTGGCAGAGGCCGTCCAGGTGCTCCTCGGCCGTGATGATGCGCGCGGCGATGCGCCCCATCTGGCGGGCCAGGCCGGCCAGTTCCCGCTCGTGCACGGCCAGGACGTAGCGAAGCTCCAGGTTGCGGAATTCGGTGACGAGCCGGGTGAGGTCCCCGGCCTTGCGCACCGAGGGCAAATAATTCCCCCCGAATTCCCTCATGCTGTCGCGCACCTGGGAAAACTGATGCAGCCAGAGCGCCTGGAAAGCCATGTTGAGCGACACGATGAGGGCTGCAAGAACCAGAATCATGTGGTAGAGGCGCATGGCTGGTCTCCTTGGGGACAGTTGGCCTCACGGGTCCCTGCCGGTCAAGGAGTCCTGGAGGCCGCCGCGAAAAAAACGGCGATTTTCCCACCCGCGTGACGCAGGTCACATCCGCCTTTCCGGTGGAGGGTTAGGTGTCTGGGCAGACGAGGCAACCACGTCAACCAACCCCAAGGGAGGAATCATAATGAGCATGTTCTGTTACCAGTGCGAGCAGACCGCCCAAGGCAAAGGCTGCGACAAGATCGGCGTGTGCAGCAAGAACGACGTCACCTCCAACCTCCAGGACCTGCTGGTCTACGCCCTGCGCGGACTCTCCCTGGTGGCCGAGGCAGGCCGCGCCAAGGGCGTGGCGGACGTCGAAGCCGACCGCCACGTGCCCGCCATGCTCTTCTCCACGCTCACCAACGTGAACTTCGACCCCGAGCGCTTCCAGGCCTGGATCGGCCAGACCGTGAAGCTGCGCGACGCCCTAGCCGCCAAGGTCAAGGCCGCCGGGGGGACCATCCCCGCCCACGCCAGCGTCACCTTCGCCCCTGCCGCCACCCTGGACGGGCTGGTTGAGCAGGCCTCCAAGGGCCTGGGCGGCATGAAGGACAACCCCGACACCGACCCCGACATCGTTTCGCTCCAGCACATGGTGCTCTTCGGCATCAAGGGCATCGCCGCCTACGCCGACCACGCCCGCATCCTGGGCGTGGAGAACAAGGAAATCTACGACTACCTCCACGAGGCCATGGCCGCCGCCACCAAGCCCGGCCTGGGCATGGACTGGTGGTTCGACTGCTGCATCCGCGCCGGGCAGGCCAACCTCAAGGCCATGGAGGCCCTGGACAAGGCCAACACCGACGCCTACGGCCATCCCAAGCCCACCGCCGTGCCCCTGGGCCACGTGAAGGGCAAGGCCATCCTCATCACCGGCCACGACCTCAAGGACCTGGAAGAGCTCCTGAAGCAGACCGAAGGCAAGGGCATCTTCGTCTACACCCACGGCGAAATGCTCCCCGCCCACGGCTACCCCAAGCTCAAGGAGAAGTACCCCCACCTCTACGGGCACTACGGCACCGCCTGGCAGAACCAGCAGAAGGAATTCGCCGTCTTCCCCGGCGCGATCCTCTTCACCACCAACTGCCTGATGAAGCCCGCCGCCTCCTACCAGGACAACGTCTACACCCACGGCCTGGTGGGCTTCCCCGGCGTCAAGCACGTGGAAGGCTACGACTTCTCCGCCGTGGTGGCGCACGCCCTCAAGCTGCCCGGCTTCACCGAAGACGCCCCCGGCAAGCAGGTGCTCACCGGCTTCGCCCGCAACGCCGTCCTGGGCGTGGCCGACAAGGTCATCGACGCCGTGAAGTCCGGGGCCATCAAGCGCTTCTTCCTGGTGGCCGGCTGCGACGGCGCCAAGCCCGGACGCAACTACTACACCGAGTTCGTCGAGAAGCTGCCCAAGGACACCGTGGTCCTCACCCTGGCCTGCGGCAAGTTCCGCTTCTTCGACAAGGACCTGGGCGACATCGGCGGCATCCCCCGCCTGCTGGACATGGGCCAGTGCAACGACGCCTACTCCGCCATCCAGGTGGCCGTGGCCCTGGCAGGGGCCTTCAACTGCGGCGTCAACGACCTGCCCCTCTCCCTGGTGCTCTCCTGGTACGAGCAGAAGGCCGTGGCCATCCTGCTCACCCTGGTTGCCCTGGGCATCAAGGACGTCCGCCTCGGGCCCTCCCTGCCCGCCTTCGTCACCCCCAACGTGCTCAAGGTGCTGGTGGAGAAGCTGAACATCATGCCCATCACCACCCCCGACGAAGACATCAAGGCCATCCTCGGCTAACCCTTTCCACCTCCTCCGAAAACTCCAACCGGGCGGCCGTCGCGAAAGCGGCGGCCGTTCGCGTTTGGCGCGCGGCCCTTGCCAGGCGCGCCGCGCGTGTCGTAGACACCAACGATGGATGGATCAGGCGACGCGCACCTCGACCAAGGACCCGCCATGCGTGAACACGCCGCGCCCTCCCCGGGCCGGAACGCCCCGTGAGCCCCGAAGCCTATCTGGGGCTCATGGCCCTGGGGCTTCTGGCCGGGGCCTTCGGCACCCTCATCGGCGCGGGCGGCGGCTTCGTGCTCATGCCCCTGCTCATGGTGCTCTACCCCTCCGACGCCGCCCAGACCCTCACCTGCATCTCCCTGACCACCGTGTTCTTCAACGCCCTCTCCGGCGTGGAGGCCTACGCGCTGGCCAAGCGCATCGACTATCGCTCCGCCGCCCTCTTCGGCCTCTGCGCGCTGCCCGCGACCATCCTCGGGGCGCTTGGCACCGCCGGCGTCGACCGGCGCGACTTCGACCTGGTCTTCTCCGTCTTCCTCCTGGCGGGGGCCGCCTTCCTCCTGCTCAAGAAACCGCCCGCGGAGCACGCTCACCGGCCCGTCGTCCCGGGCCAGACCGCCCGAACACTCACCGACGCCCACGGGGCCTGCTACTCCTGGAGCTTCAATCCCTGGCTCGGCGGCGGCCTCTCCCTGCTGGTGGGCTACCTCTCCAGCTTCCTGGGCATCGGCGGGGGCATCATCCACGTGCCCCTCATGGTCTACCTGCTCCGTTTCCCCGTGCACGTGGCCACCGCCACCTCCCACTGCGTCCTGGCCGCCATGTCGCTGTGCGGCGTCACCACCCTGGTGCTCACCGGGGCCTTCCACCACGGCGCGCACCGCACCGCCGCCCTGGCCGTGGGCGTCATCCTGGGCGCGCAGATCGGCGCGCGCCTCTCCGAACGCCTGGGCGGCAGCGCCATCGTGCGGTTGCTCGCCTGGGGCCTTGCCGTCCTGGGCGTGCGCGTGCTGCTCCTGGCCCTGGGCCTCTGGGGCTGAAAAATCTTCGACTCTTCCGGCTCCCTGTGACGCACGTCACAGGCATCGGACGCCCGCGTCGCTATTGTCTGCCCAACACGCCCCGGAGGAACACCATGAAGACCACCCGCAAGATCGTGGAAATAGACGAAGAACTCTGCAACGGTTGCGGAGAGTGCCTGCCCAACTGCGCCGAAGGCGCCATCAGCATCGTGGACGGCAAGGCCAGGCTCAAGGCCGACAAGCTCTGCGACGGCCTTGGCGCATGCCTCGGCCACTGCCCCATGGGCGCGCTCAAGATCATCGAGCGCGTGGCCGACGAGTTCGATGAAGACGCCGTGCACCACGAGCTCGAAACCATGAAGCAGGCCGAAGCCGCCCCCGCGCCCGCCATGGGCTGCGGCTGCCCCGGCGCCAACGTGACCACCCTCAAGCCCCACGGCGGCTGCCCCGGCTCGCGCGCCGCCACCCTGAGCCCCAAGGCCCAGCCCGCCCACAGCCACGCCCCCGTCGAATCCAACCTCGGCCACTGGCCCGTGAAGCTGCGCCTCGTGCCCGCCGACGCCCCCTTCCTGCGCGGCGCGGAAGTGATCGTCGCCGCCGACTGCGCGCCCGTCGCGCTGCCCGACTTCCACGCCCGCATGGCCGGAAAGGTCGTGCTCATCGCCTGTCCCAAGTTCGACGACCCCGACCCCTACATCCAGAAACTCGCGCAGATGATGCGCCACTCGGGCGTCAAAAAGGTCCAGGTGCTGCGCATGGAAGTGCCCTGCTGCACAGGCCTCTCGCACCTCGTCCGGCAGGCCGCCGCCCTGGCGGGCAACAACGTCCCCGTGGAGGACCTGGTCATCGCGCGCACCGGCGAAGTCCAGGCCGCCCAGACCCCCCGCACCCTCTTCTAGCCCGCGCGCCCATGGCCGTCGGAGGAAGAAGCCTCCGGCGGCCAAAGGGCTACGCCCTTTGGAACCCCTTTTTGCTTCGCGGGTTTCACCGGGTAGGCCTGTGTGACCGGAGCGGCCAGTTTCCGGACGCCCGCACGGCAGCAGACACCCGCCGGGAACGCGCTCAAAGCAGCGCTTATCCCGGCGGACTGCCATCGTCGCAAGCGACGATGAACAAGGAAT
>NZ_BLTE01000031.1 GCF_013019105.1 Fundidesulfovibrio magnetotacticus | reverse complement strand
TGGGGTCGATCTGCGAGGGGTCGATCCCCAATTGCCGGGCGTAGGCCCGACGGGTCTGTTCCGGGGTAAGCGGCGGGCGGCCGAAGGGATAGTTCTCCAACGGCCCCGGATCGTCCGGGTGGGGAGTCGCGAAGGGTCCACCCGACGCGGCCCCGTGCCTGACCGGACCCGGACCGGCCGCCTGGACCGGCGGAGCATGGTTCGTCCAAAGGCCACCGGAGAGACCCACCGCAGGACCGGAAGCGGGCTGGATCGCCTCGGGCTACGCCGAGGCAAGAAGGCTGGAACCGAACGGCTTGAACAACATGACGAATCCTCCTGAAAATTTCGGAGGATTGTATCCAGTCAGCTTTCTCTTTCCACCCACATAGCGCTATGTGGGTAAATAAGTGAAAAAACTGCTCGGCGTGCCGAAACAACACGGCCTCCTTGCTCCGCGCCGGAAAGGCGGGACCGTGGAGGCCGACATGTCCGCGCTTCCCGGGCAGACCGGGACGCCGGACGAGGAACTCTCTCGAACCTGCGCGAATCGGGGCTGTCGCGCCGCTCTACTGCACCGCCGCCCCGGCGCGGTGGATGTCCTTTTGCACGTACATGTTGCGGTCGGCCACGGTGAGCAGGGAGTCCACGTCCTCGCCGTCGTGGGGGAACACGCCCGCGCCCATGCTGGCCGAGAGGCTCACGGGCAGGCCGTCCACCTCGCGCACGCGGGCCAGGGCCTCCTGGAGCTTGCGCGCCACCTTCTCGCAGGAGGAGCGCTTCTCCACCGCGTTCAGGATCACCGCGAACTCGTCGCCGCCCAGGCGCGCCAGCACGTCGGATTCGCGCAGGCACTCCAGGGCGATCCTGGTGAACGCCTTGAGCACCGCGTCGCCGAACTCATGGCCGTGGGTGTCGTTGCAGCGCTTGAAATCGTTAAGATCGATATACAGCACGCCGAACCCCCCGCCGTAGCGCCTGCCGCGCTTGCAGGCGTCGGCGAGCTTCTCGGTGAAGAGCCTGCGGTTGGGCAGCCCGGTGAGGAAGTCGTGGTAGGAGAGGTAGGCGATGCGCTCCTCGTCGCGGCGGCGCTCCGTCACGTCGCGCAGCACGGCCACGTGGCCGCGAGCCTGTGTTCCGGCGCCCACGCGCGAGAGCGACATCTGCATCCAGCGCTGCCCGCCCGGCGTCTCCACCGCGAACTCGGACTCGGTCGCCCCGGCCTCCGGGCGGTTGCGGTCCATGGCGCGCAGCAACTCCTCGCAGACCCCGCAGCCCCCTTGCGAGAGATTGCAGACGCTCTTGCCCACCACCTCCTCGCGCGTGCGGCCCATCATCTCCAGGAAGCCCCGGTTGGCGCGCCGCACCGTGAGGGATTCATCGGCGAAGAGCACGCCCACGAGGGAGTTGTCGAAAATGGCGTCCAGCTCGGCCGCCGCGCGCCGGTGGGCGCGGCTGATGCGGTTGATCTTGCGGATCACCCTGCGCATGTTCTTCACCATGCGCGATCGCGACACCGAGTGGCGGTGCAGCAGAAAGGAGATGAACAGGGCCGTGCAGGCCGAAAAGGCCAGGCCCTTGAGCATGGAGATGTCCTTGATGGCCTCGGGCGGCCACGCCTCGAACATATGCCAGGTGAGGGCGTCGGAGCCCAGCACCCAGAGCATGGCCAGAAAAAAATAGAGGGCCGGCAGGAGGAACAGCTTGCCGTCCGAGGCGGAAGGGGTCTTCATGGTCGGTCCGTCTTCTCCCGGGCGAAAAAAAGAAAAGCCGGCGCTCCTCTCGTTGGAGAGGAACCCGGCGGCCCGGCTGTCTCAGGTTGGGGAGATCCGCGGCTTTCCGTCGCCCGCCTCGCGACGGGGTTGGCTTTGCGAGTCGGCATAGGCGCTACCGCAGTCCGGCCCCGGGGTCAACCGGCAAGGCGGGGTTTTGCGTCGCGGATATCGGCTGGCTCGGACAGCCATGCCGCACGGGCATCGCTTCGCCAGCCGCGCGCCGTCGCCTCCCACGTTGCGGGAAGGCGCGCCGGGTGGTAGACGGCGCGCATGAGCCGAGTCACCAAGGCAGACCTCGCGGGCGACCATCAGTTCATCGGCTACCGCCTGCGCGGCTTCCCCCTGCGCTGGCTCAAAATCCTGCACGTGTGCTTCGCCGCGCTCTGGGCAGGGGCCACGGTGTGCCTCACCCTGGTGCAGTACGGGTTCGATCCGGCCAACGGAGCGCAGATGCACGCCTACCGCGCCATCGTCTGGATCATCGACCGCGACGTGGTGGCCCCCTCGGCCCTGCTGTGCATGGTCACGGGGTTCTTCTACTCGGCCATGACCCCTTACGGCTTCGTGAAATACTGGTGGGTGATCCTCAAATGGATCGTCACCGTCTGCTACAACCTCGCGGGATTCCTCGTGCTCTCCCCGTGGCTGGAGCGCATGGCCCGCCTGAGCTGGTTCATGGACCCGGCCGGGCCGGTGCCCGCCGGGTCCATCCTGCTCTCGGCCCTGCAGGGCGTGGTGGCCGCCGTTCAGCTGTGCGTGGTGGCCTTCATGGTGCTCGTCACGGTGTTCAAGCCGTGGGGGCACACCCGCTGGCACGTCTGAGGCCTTCGCCCCCCCTGCCCTTCCCTGTCCGGCCCGGGCCGGGCGCGCGAAGGCCCCCGCGCGCGGAATGCTCGCGGGGGCCTTGCAGAAAGGCGCGGGAGGCCCCGGCTAATCCTTCTCGAAGTCCTGGATGGCGCGGGCAAATCCCTCGGCGGCGTTCTCGATCACCTTGCGGTCCACGCAGAAGGTCAGGCGGAAGTAGCCGGGCAGGCCGAAGCCGGAGCCGGGCACGGCCAGCACGCGCTGGTCGCGCAGCTTGCCCACGAAGGCCACGTCGTCGCCGCCCGGGGCCTTGGGGAAGAAGTAGAACGCGCCCTCGGGCAGGTGGAACTCGTAGCCCGCGTCCGCGAGCACCTTGGCCATGGCCGCCCGGCGGTCCTCGTAGACGGAGGCGTCCACCTGGCTGCCCAGGGCCTTGAGCAGGATGGCCTGCCCGATGGCCGGGGCGTTCACGTAGCCCAGGATGCGGTTGGCGAACACGATGCCCGCCATGAGATCCTCCTTGCCCGGCATGGTGGGGCACACGGCCACGTAGCCGATGCGCTCGCCCGCCAGGGAGAGGTTCTTGGAGAAGGAGCTGGCCACCGCCGTATACGGATAGATGCGCGGCAGCGAGGGCACCGTGGCCCCGCCGTAGGCCAGAAACCGGTACGGCTCGTCGGCCAGGATCAGGATGGGCTTCTCGCGTTTGGCGTTGAGCGCCTTGAGGCCCCGGGCCAGCTCCGTGAGGGCCTCCTCGGAGTAGATGCGCCCCGTGGGGTTGTTGGGCGAATTGAGCATGATCACCCGGGTGCGCTCCGTGACGGCCGCCAGCATGGCGGGCACGTCCAGATCGAACGAGGGGAGCTTGGCGGGCGCGGTGACGAGCTTGCCGCCGTGGTTGCCCACGTAGAAGCCGTATTCCACGAAGTAGGGCCTGGGGCAGAGCACCTCGTCGCCCGGGGTGAGCACGGCCCGGAAGAAGGCGTTGATGCCGCCCGCCGCGCCGCAGGTGAGCAGCAGGTCGTCGGCGGTGAAGGCCATGCCCTGCTCGCGCGAGACCTGTTCGGCCAGGGCCTCGCGCACGTGGGGGTAGCCCGCGTTGGGCATGTAGCCGAAGGCGAAGGGTTCCTGGGCGCGTTCGGCCATCTCGGCCAGGCACTGGCCCACCACGGGGGGCGAGGGCAGGTCGGGGTTGCCCAGGCTGAAGTCGTAGACGCGGTCCGCGCCGTGGAGCTTCTTCATCTCCGCGCCCATTTCGAAAATCCTGCGGATCCAGGAGCCCTTGGACAGGGCGTCCGCGATCTCGGCCGAAAGCAAGGTCATGTGCGTCTCCTTCAGCGTGATGAAGTTTGGCTTCTACCCTGCCGGGGCGCGCACTTCAAGCGCGCGGGAGACGCCTTGACACTCCGGGCGCATCCATTCATAGACTCGCGGATATGCTTCGCGTCACCGAAACATCAGAGATGCTCGCACGCTGCCTGCGCCCGTTCGCCGCCGCGCTGGCCGTTCTGACCGTTCTGGCCGCGCCTTGCCGGGCCGGAGGAGCGCCGGACGACCTGCAGCGTCTCATCGGGGAATTGGAGCAGGCGCAACAGAGGTTCTTCCTTGCCTTCCCGGAGAAATCCAGGCGCACGATCCTTGCCAGATTGGCCGAGGTCAAGCCCGGGGCCGGCTGGCTTGATTGGAACGAATCCGACCTTCCATCATTCAGGCAGAACGATGCGGTGCTGGAACTGCTGCGGGCAGCGGTGGTCCTTGGCTTCGCAGGTCGGGATGATCCTACAGCGCGCCTGGTATTCGCTTCGATCGCAGGACGCCTTCGCGACACTGAGGATTCGGACAGCCTCTGGATCGACGCTGCTCGGCGCGGAGTGGGCTCTGTCGCGAAGACGCCTGAGGCGCAAGACATGTTCCGCAATTTCGAAGACCAGAGCCAAACACTCCGGCAACTCCTGACGCAAGCTCGACATATCCTGGCTGTCCGGGCCAATGACGGCGGACCGCCCCCGGGCGGCCCGCCGCTTTTGGCCGAGCGCTGGCCAGCCTATGAACGGCTGATCCGCGAGGTCGCCACGTTGACCGCCCAGGCCCTTCGGATGGAGACTACGTACGGCCCCCGCATATCCAGAAACTGGCCAGCGCGCCTGCGAACTGTTCACGCCTGGGCAACGTGGCGTGGCGACATTCTTGGCATGGCCTTGGCAGCCAGGCTAACACCCGCAAGCCCGAATCAGGCCTTGGTCTTCGTCGAGTCGTTCACCGAAGAGGCCGGATGGGCGCTGGAAACCGTTCTGCACGACACCTGCTGGGATGACTATGGACACAAGCCGTTCCCACCAGCGGAGCAGTGGATTGCAAAACGCCTCCAACGGATGATTGATCGCTACCACGGAGCCCTGGACAAGCAGAACCATGCCCTCAACAGCGCGGCCTTCCACTGGCTTCATGATCGATGACCAGCGTCATTTGGTGCTGCCATCCCATTGCCCGGGAAACATCTCCTGGACGTACCGCCGGGCTGTTTCCGTCCATGCGTCTCCTCTCTTGATGCCATACGGCCCCTGGTTGTATCCTGCCTCTGACTTGAAAGGATTTCCTTTCTCGACATTGAAGGACATCCTTGAATACATTGAAGAAACCATGCTATTGAAACCTGGGTCCTCCATGGCTTTCCGGAAAGTTTGCACATGTTCCTGCGACCTGAGGTTCCCGTATTTGTCTCGAGGACCAAAGTCGAACCCCGCGTCGTAGGCTGCGTTGGGCCGAACCTGACCTAGCCCTGCCGCCTGAGAGCCAGACACCCAGGCGTCCGCCTTGCCCTTGGACTCCACGGACACCTTGTTGGCGGCGTACTGGTCCGGGAAGCCGAAGTAGCGCGCCCAGTATTCCGCCGCGTCCTTGTCCGACCCTTTGGGCGGGCCGTAGTTGCTTGAGGGGGGCTTCATGTTCTCGTAGACATCCTTCACCGCCTTGGGCGCCGTCGAGGGGTTCAGCGGATACTTCTTGTTGAAGTCCATCAGAAAACCCGAGAGCTTCTCCGGGTCTTTCACCCAGCCAAGGTGCTCGGGCAGGATCGGCCCCTTTCCTGCGTCCTGCGGCCCCCTGCCGGACGCGGCGGACTCCTCGCCGCCTCCCTCCAACTGGTCCCCGCCGGGGCCTTGCGCTCCTCCGGACTTGTCATACACATGCTCCGCGAAGCTGAAGCCCTCCGGGTTCATGGATGATCCGTTGGTGGGGTCCTCCCCTCCCTGCCCCTGCCCGGCGGCCTGGCTGCCGTCGTCCAAAGCCCATTCGCTCATGTCGTTTCTCCTTTTGCTTGGTGTGCGTTCCGTTCGGCCTCCCAAGGTCGGCAGCCAGGAACCGAACCGGGGAGATCGTGAAGATTGTATGCACAAAAGAATTTATGTCAACACAATATCTTAAAAGGAATACACACCCCGCCAATTCCCCCTTGCCATCCCGCGCCCGAGGCGCTATAGGCCCAGCGCCTCGATTGAAAACCGCGCCCACGGGCGTCCATCATGCGTTGCCGGCCCCGCCGCCTTCGGCGGATTGACGATCGAACCCGCTTCCCAAGCGAGACCAGTCCATGAACCACGTTCCCGAAATCCTCTCCCCCGCCGGCGACGCCCACAGCCTCCTAGCCGCCCTCTCCGCCGGGGCCGACGCCGTGTACCTCGGCCTCAAGCACTTCTCCGCCCGCATGCAGGCGGAAAACTTCTCCGTGGGCGAACTGGCCCGCCTGGTGGCCCTGGCCCGCTCCATGGACCGCAAGGTCTACGTGGCCATGAACACCTTCCTCAAGCCCGGCGAGGAAGTGAAGGCAGGACGCCTCATGGACCGCCTGGCCCGCTCCGTGAAGCCCCACGCCCTGATCATCCAGGACCTGGGCGCGGCCGACGTGGCCCGCCAGGCCGGGTTCGAGGGCGAGCTGCACCTCTCCACCCTGGCCAACGTCTCCTCGCCCACGGCCCTGGCGATGATGCCCTCGCTGGGCATCAGCCGCGTGGTGCTCCCGCGCGAGCTCAACGTGGACGAGATGCGCCAGATGGCCGAGGCCTGCCCCGAGGGCGTTTCCCTGGAGACCTTCGTGCACGGCGCGCTGTGCCACAACGTCTCGGGCCGCTGCTGGTGGTCGAGCTTCCTGGGCGGCAAGAGCGGCCTGCGCGGGCGCTGCGTGCAGCCCTGCCGCCGCGTGTTCGCCCGCAAGGGCATGCCCGGGCGCTACTTCTCCTGCCAGGACCTCTCCCTGGACGTGCTGGCCAAGGCCCTGCTCACCATGCCCCAGGTGAAGGCCTGGAAGATCGAGGGCCGCAAGAAGGGCCCCCACTACGTCTACTACGTCACCACGGCCTACCGCATCCTGCGCGACGCCCCGGACGACCCCCACGCCAAGAAGGCCGCCATGGACTACCTGGGCCAGGCCCTGGGCAGGCCCGCCACCCACTACACCTTCCTGCCCCAGAAGCCGCGCAACCCCGTGGACGCCCTCTCCCAGACCGGCTCCGGCCAGATGGTGGGACGCCTCTCCATGAGTGCCGCCCGCAAGTATTTCGTGAACCCCCGCCAGGAGTTGCTCCCCGGCGACCTGCTGCGCCTGGGCTACGAGGACGAGCCCGGACACCAGGTGGTGCGCATCTCGCGCCACACCCCAAAGAGCGGCCGCTACGACCTCACCCTGGCCGGCAAGGGCAAGGAGCGCCCCCGCGCGGGCATGAGCGTCTTCCTCATCGACCGCCGCGAGCCCGAGCTGATGCGCCGCATCCAGGGGCTGGAGGACAAGCTGCGCAAGCTCCCCGACGCGCCCGCGCCGGAATCGACCTTCGAGCCCGTGATGCCCAAGCCCTTCAAGCTGGCCCGGGGCGTGAAGCCCGAGAGCGTGCACATCTGGCGGCAGCCCCCCAAGGGACCGGCCAAGGGCGCGGCGGGCGTGTGGGTTTCGGCCACCAAGACCCAGCACCTGCCCCTGGGCCGCGCGGCCTCCACGTGGTGGTGGCTGCCCCCCGTGGTGTGGCCCAACGAGGAGAAGGACTTCCTGGACATCCTGGAGATCATCCTCAAGCGCGGGGGCAAGCGCTTCGTGCTCAACGCCCCCTGGCAGCTGGGGCTCATGGGCCGCAAGCGCCGCGAGATGCTCCTGTGGAGCGGCCCCTTCGCCAACGTGACCAACGTGCTGGCCCTGGGCAAGCTGCGCGACATGGGCTTCGACGGGGCCGTGGTCTCGCCGGAGCTCTCCGGCGCGGAGCTGCTGGCGCTGCCCAAACAGAGCCCCCTGCCCCTGGGCATCGTGACCCACGGCCTCTGGCCCCTGGGCGTGAGCCGCACCATGACCCAGGACGTGAAGTCCTGCGAGCCCATCGTGAGCCCCAAGGGCGAGATCTGCTTCGTGACCCGCTACGGCCAGAACTTCTGGATCTACCCCAACTGGGAGATGGACCTGCGCGAGAAGGAAGAAGAGCTGGCCCGCGCGGGCTACGTGCAGCTGATCCACCTGCGCGAACCCATGCCCGCCAGCATCGAGCGCAAGGAGCGCGGCGGCGTGTTCAACTGGGATATCGGGGTGTTGTAGAGCGAAGAACCCTTCGGGGACTGGAGAGGGCGCTGCCCTCTCCAGACCTCACCCGCCAGGGGGATGATCCCCCTGGACCCGCATTTGCTTCGCGGGTTTCACCGGCGCGGACGGCAGTGGGAGGTTATGGCTCCAGCCGCGTCACGCCGGGCACGCCTGAAAGGTGCTTCCTGTCGTACGAGTAGATCTCCGTGACGCCCTGCTCGGCCATGCGCGCCAGCAGCCAGGCGTCCACGAAGTCCAGGCGGGTGGTCCGGTAGGTTTGCAGGGCGGCGCCCGCGAGGTCGCCGCCCCGCCCTCAGCCCGCCTTGACCAGGTGCACCAGCACCCGCTGGCCCACCACGTCGGAGCTGCGGTGGGACTTGAGCGAGCGCGCCCGCTTGAACCCGTGGCCCGCGCTCAGGGCGAAGAGCTCCGGCAGCTGCACCTCGCCCACCTCCACCACGGCCTGCGAGCAGGACGTGAAGATGTTCTCGCACACCGCGCGGAAGTCCGACACGCGGTGCAGCACGTTGAGCGCGAACACCACGTCGAAGGTCTCGGTGAAGGGGTCCTCGGAGTTCGCGGCCGCGAAGCGCGCCTTGGAGCCCCGCGCCCGGGCCACCTCCCGGGCCACGTCGATGGAATGCGCGTCGATGTCCACGCCCAGGGGCGCGGCTCCGGCCTCCTCCAGCTTGAACGTGTAGTAGCCGTGCATGCAGCCGATATCCAGGGCCGTTTTCCCGGCCAGGTCCACCCCCATGGCGCGGATGTTGGCCCAGGACTTCTGGGAGTCCGTGAAACCATGGATCACCACCGTGCCTTCCACCTCCACGCGCTGGTAGAAGGGGTTGTACGCGCCGGACTCCGCGATGAAGCGGATCAGGTCCCCGTATTTGTCGGGCAGGTCCGGGTGTCTGGCGTTTTGCAGTTCGCGCGCCCGGGCCAGCACGTCCTCGGCGGAGTCCACCACCACAAAGCCGGGCAGGGGCTGCTCCAGGAAGGTGCAGAAGCCCTTCTCGTATTCGTGCTTGAGCAGGCTCAGGGCCTGGGGGTCGCGGTACTTGGCGGCCTGCTTGGCCAGCTGGGCCTGGCGCAGGAGGTACTGCCGCTGGCGCGTCTCCTCGTCGGGGTTGAGGTAGAAGCATGAGAGGATCGCGTATTCGCCGTAGGCGCTGAACAGGGCGTGCCGGAAGGCATCGAAGATGTGGGGGTGGCTTACGCGGCTCCCCTCCAGGAGCAGGTTCGCGTAGCGCTGCTCCCGCACCTGGCGCAGGAACACGTCCTTGAACGCGGCCGTCACGGCGGGCTGGGGCTGGCGCAGGTCCGGGACGGTCAGGCCCAGCCGCCCGGCCACCTCGACATTCACGGTGTCGAGGTTCAAGGGCGCGTAGCCCAGTTCGTCCCGCAGGCGCGCGGCCAGGGTGGACTTGCCCGCGGCCGGAGGCCCGGCGATCACCAGGGCCTTGGGGGAGTGCTCGTAGCGCATGGGGTCAACCCTCCGTCGGTGGGGGCCGGAACGCGGCCCGGACAGGCCAGGGCGCTCCGCCGTTTTCGGGGGGACGGGAGCGCCCGCCCGAGCTTCGCGCGATCAATCCTTCTGGAGCGGGATCAGGGCGAACTCGCCGCACACGTCCTCGGCCTGGGTCTCGGGCCAGACGGCCACGAAGGACTTGCCCCGCAGGGATTCGATGTTCTCCACCAGCGGCCTCGGCGCGTGGCGCTTGCAGTAGCCCCATTCGCCCTTGGCCATCTCCTCGGGAGGACAGTAGCGGCGCTCGCTGGGGATGGGCCCCTTCCAGTAGCGGCAATTCTTGCATTTGGTCTTTCTCATGGCGCGGGCCATTCCTCCAGCTTCAGTTGAAACACCGCGGGCCAGTTCTTGCCCGTCACGTAGAGCCTCTTCGCCGCCGGATCCCAGGCGACTCCGTTCAAGTCCGACTCCCGGGGCAGGCCCGGCAGGCGAGCCCGCAGGGGCGCGCAGGCGATCCAGGCGGCCACCTTGCCCGTGGCGGGCGAGACGACGGCGATGCGATCATCGTGCCAGACGTTGGCAAGTATCCAGCCTTCGGCCCACTCCAGCTCGTTGAGCCGCTCCACGGGCCGGTTGCGGTCGGTGACGGCCACGCTGCGCCCGGGCTTGAAGGTCAGCGGATCGCGCCAGGTGAGCGTCGGGGTTCCGTCGCTGGTCACCAGTCCGAAGGGCGTGGCGGCGATGCCCCAGCCCTCGGTTTCCAGGGGCAGGGAACCCCGGGGCTCCAGGGTTGCGGCGTCGTAGAGCAGCACGAGGCGCTGACGCCAGGTGAGCTGGTAGAGCACGCCGCCCAGCAGGGCCAGCCCCTCGCCGAAGTGGTTGCGGTCCAGCTCGCGCCGGGCCAGCACCTTGCCGGTGGCCGGGTCCACGCGGCGCAGGGTGGACTGCCCGTAGAGCCCCGTGCTCTCGAAGAACTGCCCCTGCGCGAAGAGCAGGCCCTGGGTGAAGGCTTCCTCGTCGTGGGGGAGCGTGGCCGTGACGGTGTAGGACAGCTCGCGCGCGCGGGCGGGCCGGTCCGGGGCAAGGCAGAGGACGAGCGCGAGGGCCAGGACGGCGAAGGATTGCAGGGTGCGTGTCACGGCGCGAGGGTGCCTCGTGGGAGAGGGAGTCGCCCGGCGGCAGGGCGCGGACGCTTCACGGGGGTAGCGCATCCCGGCGCGTCCATCAAGGACGCCCCCGCCGCGAAACCTCGAAGACCTTCTTGACTGACGGAAGATGATGGACATTCTTTCATGAAGTGTCCACGTAACGTCCAGGACAACTCCCGCGACCTGGAGCATAGAGCGATGCGTCTGGCCGGACCAGACAAAGGAGGACACCATGTACGCACTGCTGAAAAAGACCCTGTTCGCCCTGCTGGCCGCCGCGCTGTTGGCGGGCGTCGGGCAGGCCCAGGCGAAAACGTTGGATGCGGGCACGTTCTACCTTGAACCCAAGGTGGGCATCTACGGCAACTCCAACAGCCGCGTGAGCTCCATGTTCACCTACGGCGCGGAGGCCGGGTTCTTCGTCATCGAGGGTCTTTCCTTCGGCGTGGAAGGCCTGGGCTATGTGATCACCCAGAAGCGCAACCCCTGGTGGAACGGCAACGGCAACTACGAGACCGTGAACGCCTTCAGCCCCATCGCCATCGTGCGCTACCACTTCGTCAACGAGGACAAGTTCAACGTCTTCGGCGGCATCGGCCTGGGCGGCTTCTTCTCCCAGGTGCCCGTGCCGAGAGACGGCTACTCCTCCAACCTTACGGAGATCGCGGAACTGGGCATGAACATGTTCCTCACCGACCACGTGAGCGTCCAGCTGGCCGGACGCTGGCAGCACATCGGCCCCTACTCCAGCCAGGGTTCGGACAACTGGGGCGGCAACCTGGCCGTGAAGTACGCCTTCTAGCACCCCCCTCCCCCCTCCTTCGAACCGGGGCCGCCTGCCGCGAAGCGGCCCCCTCCCTCCTCAGGCCCCCGCAAGGGGGCCTTCTTTTGGTCGGGGCGCAATGCGCCGGATGCAATCGCCACCCGGCCAGGGGCCTTTCGCTTTCGCGCGAAAGGCGCTATAAGCACTGCGCCGCTTCGCGCGGTCTGCCCGGAAAACCCTCACAACGGCTGATCATGGACAACACCACAGACACCCCCCAGACCCCGGACGAATTCGAGACCCTCATCCAGCCCGAAGCGCAACTCCCCGAGATCACTCCGGAAGAGCTGCCAGAATCCCTGCGCGCCGCCATGGCTCGGGCCGGATGGGAGAAGCTCATGCCCGTCCAGTCCAAGTCGCTGCCCTACCTGCTCCAGGGGCAGGACCTCATGGTGCAGTCGCGCACGGGCAGCGGCAAGACCGGGGCTTTCCTCATGCCCATCTACCACCTGCTGGATCAGAACCTGGCCCAGACCCAGGCCCTGATCCTCTGCCCCACCCGCGAACTGGCCAAGCAGGTGGCCATGGACGCCGAGATGCTCTTCGGCGACACTGAACTCAAGGTGGCAACGGTCTACGGCGGCGTGGGCTACGGACCCCAGACCGACGCCCTGCGCGCAGGCGCGCACCTGGTGGTGGGCACCCCGGGGCGCATCCTGGACCACCTGCTGCGCCGCAACCTGACCCTGGACGGCATGCGCGTGCTCGTCTTCGACGAGGCCGACCGCATGCTCTCCATCGGGTTCTACCCGGACATGAAGGAGATCAAGCGCTACCTGCCCAAGCGACGCGTCTCCACCTTCCTCTTCTCGGCCACCTATCCGCCCCACGTGCTGCGCCTGGCCGAAGAGTTCATGGACCACCCCAACTTCCTCTCGCTCTCGGCCAAGCAGGTCCACGTGGCCGACATCCTGCACCAGTACATCGAGGTGCCCGGCCTGGACAAAGACCGCACCCTCGTGCGCCTGATCGAGATCGAAAACCCCTCCTCGGCCATCATCTTCTCCAACACCAAGGCCAACGTCCACTACATCGCCGAGGTGCTCAAGGGCTTCGGCTACGACGCCGAGGAGCTCTCCGCCGACCTCTCCCAGGCCATGCGCGAGCACGTGCTCCTGCGCCTGCGCAAGCGCACCCTGCGCTTCCTGGTGGCCACCGACGTGGCCGCGCGCGGCATCGACATCCCCGAGCTCTCCCACGTCTTCCAGTACGAGCCCCCCGAGGACCCCGAGTCCTACGTGCACCGCGCGGGCCGCACCGGACGCGCCGGGGCCTCCGGCACGGCCATCACCCTGGTGAACATCATGGAAGAGCTGGCCATGAAGCGCATCGGCCAGCGCTTCGGCATCGACCTCCTCAAGCGCCCCGTGCCCACCGACGAGGAGGTCTCCGCCGTGGTCTCCGAACGCCTCACGGCCCTGCTCGAAGCCGAACTGCGCGCCGTGCCGGCCCTCAAGAAGGTGCGCCTGCAGCGCTTCCTGCCCCTGGCACAGGAACTGGCCGCCTCCGAGGACGCCTCGCTCCTGGCCATGCTCCTGGACGAGCGCTACCAGTCGAGCCTGCACGCCATACCCGAAACCCCGGAAGGAGCGCCCCTTGAAACCCGCAGGGAACGCCCCCGGGACCGCGACCGCGACCGCGACAGGGACCGCCGGGACCGGGAGCGCGACAGGGACCGCGACCGCCGCGACAGGCCCCGCAGCGAGGCCCGCCCCGAAACCCGCGCAGAAGACAGGCCCCGCGCCCAGGTCCAGGAAGACCCCGCCCCCGCGCAGGACCGCCTCCAGGACCCCGAGCCAAACGCCGCCGCTGACCAGGGCGAAGGCGAGGCCCCGCGCCGCAAGTCGCGCCGCCGCTCCCGGGGCGGACGCAAACGCTCCGGCGGCGAGGGCTCCGCCCCCGAAAGCGTCGGCGCGCCGGGCCAGGACAGTGCGCCCTCCGGCGGCGCGCAAGCGGCCGAGGCCGAACTCGCGCCCTTCACCGCCGAATCCCTCTTCCCGGACGATCCCTTCTTCCAGTCCGCGCCCCTGTCCGAGCAAGCCCCGCCCGAGGTCCGGACCGACGGCGAAGGCGAGGCCCCCGAGGGCCAGGAGCCCCAGGGCGAGGTGAAGAAGAAGCGCCGCAGGCGGCGCAGGAGCAGGAAAAAACCCGCCGAGGGCCAGGAGGCCCAGGGCGGCCAGGAAGAGGCGCCCGAGGACTTCGACGACGAACCCGGCAACGAGCCCGAAGCCCAGGCCGCGGACGCCGTCGGCGAGGCCCCCGCCCAGGAGGCTGGCGCGGAGGCGAAGCCTTCCCGCTCCCGGCGCGGACGCGGACGCGGCACACGCTCCGAGCCCCGCGAGGAGGCCCAGCCCCAGGAGCCCCGGCGCATCTCCAAGGCCGAGGCCCGCGAGGGCGCGCCCACGAAGAAAACCGTGGAAATCGAATACAAGCCCGACGAGTACAAGGGCATCGAATGGGATTGACGCACACCGCCCCGCCGCGCCTCCCCTGAGGCGCGGCGGGGCTTGCGCGCGCATCAGGCCTTCGTCAGCTTCTCCATCAGCGCGCCCAGGGCGTCCGCCGCTTGGCGCAGGCGGTTCAGCACGCTGCGCGCCTTTTCCATGGCCCCGGCCGTTTCCTCGGCCATCCGGCTGATCTCCCCGAAAGACCGCGACACCTCGGCGCTGGCCCCCCGGTGCTCGGCCATGGCCTCTCCGATGGAGCGGATGTTGACCGAGGAGGCCTGGCTAAGCTCCACGATGCCCTTGAGCGCTGTCCCGCCCGAGTCCACCTGCACGGCCACGCGGCTGATGGCCTCCACCGTCTCGTCCACGCCTTCCCCGCTGGCGGCAGTGCCCGCCTGGATGCCCCCGATGGCCTCCTCCACCTCGCGGGTGGCGGTCATGGTCTTTTCGGCAAGCTTGCGCACCTCGTCGGCCACCACGGCGAAGCCGCGCCCGGCCTCTCCGGCGCGGGCGGCCTCGATGGCCGCGTTGAGTGCCAGAAGGTTCGTCTGGTCGGCGATGTCCGAGATCACGGTCATGACCCTGCCGATCCCCCCCGCCTTGCTGGAGAGGTCGGCCATGCTGGCCTTGAGGGCCGAGGCCCTGGCCTGGATGTCGTGGATGGAGGCCACAACCCCGGCGATGACCTCCGCGCCTTCCCGGGCCTTCATGCGGGCGTCCTCGGCCGTGGCCTCGGCCTCCCCGGCGCAGCGGCCCGCATGGCCGCTGGCGGCCTCCACGTGTTCCATGACTCCGGTGGTGGCCTCCACACGCTCGCGCTGGGCCTGGGAGTCGGCGCTGGCCCGGGTCACCTCGGCGTCGAGTTCGCGGAAGGCTTCCAGCAGCCCGGCCACGATCTCCTCCAGCCTGCCCGCCGCCTCGCGCATGCCCTCGCTGCGCGCCAGCTCGGCCAGGGATCTGGCCTGCTGCGCCTCCCGCACCGCCTCTTCGGCCCTGGACGCCTGCTGGGCGGCCTCCCGCGTCTTGGCCTCCGAGAGGTCTATCTTCTCCTTGAGGGTGTGCACCATGGATTCGAGGCTGCCCTTGAGCTGCTCCAGTTCCGCGATGAAGCGGCCCTCGGGGCGTACGCCCAGGTTGCCTCCCGAAACCTCCCCTGCGAAGGCCACCAGCGCGGCCAGGGGCCTGCGGATGTTGCGCGTGATGAGATAGCCCACCACCGCCGCCACGCACACGGCGGAACCCAGGGCCGCCAGGGCCGTCGCCTGGCCCGAGGCCATGGCCGCGCGAGCCTGGCCGATGCTCTGGGCGATGCGGGCGTCGTTGGCCGCGATGAGCGCGTCCAGGCTCGCCAAAAGCGCGTCCCCCGAGGTCTGCACGTCCACGGCGGCCAGGGCCAGCACCTCCACAGTGAGCAGCACGTCGGAGGTGTCGCGGCTCCACTCGTCCAGGGTTTCGTCCAGCTTCCGGGCCACTTTGAGGAAGGCGGCCTGGGCCTGGAGGAAGCGCTCCCAGCCCGGGTCGGCGCCGGTCCCGTAGCCCAGCTCCTTGAGCCGGACGGAGGCTTTGTCCAGGGCCGCCGTGTTGGCCTCGTAGCCGGCCTTCTGGGCCTGGAGGAACTCCTGGCGCGCGGCCGGGATGAGCCGGGCGCGCAAGGCCGCCACCACCTCCCGCGCGGCGAATCGGGCGTCCTTGAGAGCCGCGAGGCAGGCCATGTCCGGCCCGGCGATGCGTTCCAGTTCGCCGCCGAGGGTCGTGGCGTTGCGGTGCCCCGCATACCAGACCAGGACGGACAACGCCACGATCACCGCATATCCGGCGTAGACGCGCGCGCTGATGCTCAGATTGCGCATGGACCTCACTCCCGTCTTGTGTGCGCGGGGGCCGCGCCCCGACGGAAATTCGCCAGGGCGCGGCCGTGCCGACTATTTCTGATAAGCGCCGCAGCCGAAGAGCATGCCGTCAACCTTCTCCAGGTACATGCTCTTGGGCTCGATCTGCTTCGAGACGGGATTGGCGAACTTGTAGTCCTGCCAGAAGGAATCCTTGGTCTTGCCCAGCTCCACGCGCTCTTTGACGAAGAACTTCCCGTCCGGGTCACGCAGTTCCATGAGGTTCTTGCCGATCTGCTTGGCGTTGGCCCCGTGGGCAAGGCAGTTGCCTTCCATGTCGTAGACCACGATGTAGAGGTCGCGGTCGGTGAAGCCGCCGTCCTTGGCGTTGAAGTCCGCAAAGGCCTTCTCCTTGCCCACGCTCTTGTAGTGGGCAACGGCCTTCTTCACCAGGGCCACGGCCTCGTCCTTGGTCCCGGCCTGCTGGGCCAGGGCGTTGACGGCGAACAACGACAAAATCAGGGCGAACACGATGCCGGTACGTCTCATGGGAAGCCTCCTTTAGGTGTGGCAGGGCCGCCTGGAAGAAGCCCCGGGGCGGTAGACGGCCTGTTGTTGCGCTCCTCACGGTCCCGCGCGGGCGCGGGACGACACGTCACATTGCAAGCCTGCGCTCGCCTTCGGGCGTGAGCGCGTAGCGTCCCGCCTCCCCGCGCGCCAGGCCCGCCGCCTCCAGCGCGCGGGCGGCCATGCGCGCGCGGTAGACCGGCAGGCCCACGGCCGCAGCCGCGGCCTCGGGGGTTGCGTGGACCGCAAGCCCGTCCAGCACGCGCCTTCCCAACTCCGTCAGTTCCCCGTTGGGTTTGACGCAGGCCACCTCACAGGCTCCGGGTGCAGAAGAACCAGTCCTTGCATTCCGTCCCGGTTTCGTGGGCGCGTTCGTCCGCGCCATCCTGCGTGCGCGGCGCGGGCACGATCACCTTGTCGCCGGGCCGCCAATTCGCGGGGGTGGCCACGCCGTGGGCGTCGGTGGCTCGAAGCGCCTCCACCAGGCGCACGATCTCCTCGGTGTTGCGCCCCGTGGTGAGCGGATACCAGACCACCGCGCGCACCTTCTGGGCAGGGTCGATGACGAAGACGCAGCGGGATGTCTCGGTGCGCGACTCGCCCGGCATGATCATGCCGTAGAGCCGGGCCACGTCCATGGAGAGGTCGGCAACCACGGGAAATTCCACGCGCACGCCGAAGGTCTCCTCGATGCGGCGCACCCAGGCGATGTGGGAGAACACGGAGTCGATGGAGAGGCCCAGCAGTTCGCAGTCCAGGGCGCGCAGGCGCTCGTGCACGCCCGCGAAGGCCATGAACTCGGTGGTGCAAACGGGAGTGAAGTCGGCGGGATGGGAGAAAAACACCAGCCAGGAGCCCTTGTAGTCCTCCAGGCGGATCACGCCTTGCGTGGATTCGGCCTCGAAACCGGGGGCGGGATCGCCTATGCGGGGCAGCCCTGGCGGGCAGGGGGCGTGGTCCATGGGGCCTCCTGGGAGACGGGTCTAGTCGGACCCATACCCCGGGAGAAGCCCCGCGTCCACACTCAGACGAGACTTGCCAGCACGATGCGCGCGATTTCCCCCGCGCGCTGATCGTCGCGCACCTTCCGGCCCTGGGTGGTGCGCACGAAGAAGGCGTCGAAAACCTCCAGACCCTGGGTGTCGATCTTGGCGGCGTGCACGTCCAGGCCCAGGGAGTCCAGGGCCACGGCCAGGTCGTAGAGCAGCCCCAGGCGGTCGGCGGCGCGCACCTCCACCACGGTGAAGTAGTCGCTGGCCTCGTCGTTCACCTCCACCCAGGGTTTGATGCCCAGGTCGGGGGTTTTGGGGGCAAGGGGCGAGGCGCGCTTCTCCTGGATGCGGTAGTCCAGGGAGAGCTTGCCGGTGAGCGAGTAGCGCACCGCGCGGCGCACCCGGGCCCAGAGTTCGTCGGGGTAGAGGGTGTCGGGCGGGTTGGCGGTCTGGTAGTGGTGGATTTCGGTGTTGTCGCTCCAGAGGAAGAAGTCGGCGGAGCGGATGTTCACCCCGTGCAGGGCCAGCACCCCGGCCATGGCCGCGAAGAGCCCGGGCTGGCGTTTGGCCGCCAGGGTGACGCCCCAGCCGTCGGCCAGGCGGTCCACCTCGATGGCCACCACGCCCTTGCCGGCCACCGTGGAGGGGCGCATGCGGAAATCCTCCTCCAGGGCCTCCTCCAGGCGCGAGACGAGCCGAAGGTCGCAGAGCACGTCGCCCTCGCCCCGGCTGAGGAGATAACGCGGGGGCATGGCGTCCAGGCAGGCCTCCACGCGCTCCTGGCTGAAGAGGCATCCGGCCTTCTCGCGCAGCGTGTCGCGCAGTTCCAGGAGGGGCCTGGCCCCGCCGGGGCCGAAGAGCGTGCAGCCAGCCAGCAGCGTGCGGATACGCCGGTAGAGCCCGCCGATGAGCCCGGCCTTCCAGTCGTTCCAGGCCGAGGGGCCCGTGGCCAGGGAATCGGCCATGGTGAGCAGCAGGAGCATGTCCAGGCGTTCCGGGGTGCCGGTGCGCTGGGCGCAAGCGGCCAGCACGTCGGGGTCTGAGATGTCGCGGCGCATGGCGGTGTCTGCCAGCAGGAGGTGGCGCAGCACCAGGAAGCCCACGGTGGAGACGGCCTCGTCGTCCAGGCCCAGCCGCGTGAGCACCGCTCGGGCGATCTCGGCCCCCTTCTCGGAGTGCGCGCCGCCCTGGCCCTTGCCCACGTCATGGAAGAGCGCGCCCAGCAGGAGCAGCTCCGGCCTTTCGAGCCCGGAAAAGATCGGGTGGTAGGGGTGTCCGGGCAGGGCCGCCTTGCGGATCTCCAGGATGGTTTCCAGGGTGTGGCGTCCCACGGGGTGGATGTGGAAGACGTCGTACTGCACCATGTCCTGCACGCGGCCGAACTCGGGGATCATGGCCCCCAGGGCCCCGGTCTCGAAGAGGTCGGCCAGGGCCTGGCCCGCGCGGGGCTCCTTGAGGGCCTTTTCCAGAAGCGCAAGGATGCGCGCCCCGCCCTGGTCCGTGGCCGCGAAGCTCTCCAGCTCCGGCAGGCCGGCCTGGATGGCGCGGCGCGCGGGCAGGGCCAGGGGTTCGCCCAGGCGCAGGGCGTGGCCGAACATGTCGAAGACGTTCTCGGGATGCGCGCGCTCGGGCGCGCCCTGGAAACCGAGCCCGCCGGGAGTGAGGAGCACGCCGCCGCCCAGGGGCCGCACCGTGCCGGGCTGGCCGCCCGGCGCGGCCAGGAGCGGCCACAGGGCGCGGTGCAGCGTGCGGATCTCGGCCATCACCCGGTGCAGCTCCGCCAGGAAGACCTCCACGTCGAGCATCCCTTCGTGGGCCTTGTAGCCCAGGGGACCGGCCAGGGCGCGCTGGGCGTCCAGGCTCAGGCGGTCCTCCTTGCGGTTCTCGAGCAGGTGCAGTCGGTTGCGCACGGCCAGCAGGAAGCGCAGGTGGCCTTCGAGCACGTCCAGCCATTCCAGGGGCAGCCCCCGGCCCTCGGCCGCGTCCAGCTGGTGGAGCCAGCGCACCTGGTGCACGTCGCGCAGGCCGCCCAGGCCTTCCTTGAGATTGGGCTCCAGCATGCCCGAAGCGTCGCCGTGCACCACGGCGCGCCGGGAGTTCTGCCCGGTGAGCCACTCCTTGAAGGGGACGGCGCGCCCGGGGAGGAGCTTTTCGTCGCGTCGGGCGATGAAATCGGCGAAGACGGCCTCGTCGCCGGCCAGGAAGCGGGCGTCCAGGAGCGAGGCGAAGACCTGCCAGTCGGTCTTGGCCAGCTTGAGGCATTCGCCCGTGGCGCGCACGCCGTGGCCCAGTTCCGCGCCCAGGTCCCACAGGGGGAAGAAGAGGGCCTGGGCCAGGGCCTTGGCCTCTTCGGGCACGCGGTCCTTGTAGAGGATGAGCACGTCGATGTCCGAGCGGGGGCAGAGCTCCCCGCGCCCGTAGCCCCCCACGGCCGCCACGGCGCAGTGGGCGCGGACCGGCTCGATTTCAGCAAGCCGGGATTTGAAATAGGCGTCGAAGAGGTCGGAGAGGTCTTGGCAAAGGCCGTTTGCCGGGGCTTCGAAGAGCTTTTTGCGCTTTCTGTCCAGCGCGCGGGCGGCCTTGGAGGGGGATGGGGGCATCGTGAAAAGGGGCGGGGGCCGCCTGCGCGGCCCCCGCCCGATGCGAGCGTTAGATGGCGTCCTTGCCGGTTTCGCCGGTGCGGATGCGGACCACGTCCTCCACGGGGGTGATGAAGATCTTGCCGTCGCCCACCTCTCCGGTGCGGGCCGCGCCTTCCACGGCCTTGAGCACGGCGGGGACCAGGGCGGCGTCGATGACCAGTTCGATCTTGATCTTGGGCACGAAGTCCACCTGGTACTCGGCGCCGCGGTAGATCTCCTTGTGTCCGCGCTGGCGGCCGAAGCCCTTGACCTCGGAGACGGTCATGCCCTTGACGCCCGCGTCGGTGAGGGCCTTCTTGATGTCTTCCAGCTTGTAGGGCCGGGTGATGATTTCGATCTTGCGCATGGTTGACCTTCCTTAGTTCTGATAGCCGGTTTCGCCGTGCTGGCTCACGTCGAGGCCCTTCACTTCGTCTTCCTCGGAGCAGCGGACCTTCACGATGGCGTTGACGATGCCCAGGATGATGAGGGTGCCCACGAAGCAGAAGGCCCAGGTGGCAACCACGGAGATGAACTGCGTCCAGACCAGCTCGGCGTTGCCGTAGAAGAGGCCGTCGTTGCCCAGCTCGTTGACCGCCTTGGTGGCGAAGAGGCCGGTGGCCAGGGCGCCCCAGGTGCCGCCCAGGCCGTGCACGCCCACCACGTCGAGGGCGTCGTCGTACTTGAACATGTGCTTGAGGTTCACGCCGATGTAGCAGACCACGCCGCCCACCAGGCCGATGATGATGGAGCTCATGGGGGTGACGAAGCCGGCGGCCGGGGTGATGGCCACGAGGCCGGCCACGGCGCCGGAGGCCAGGCCCAGGGTGGTGGGCTTGCCGCGGTGCATCCACTCCGCCACGATCCAGGAGAGGGAGGCGGCGGCGGCGGCCAGGTGGGTGGTCACGAAGGCGGTGGAAGCCAGGCCGCCGGCGGTGAGGGCGGAACCGGCGTTGAAGCCGAACCAGCCGAACCAGAGGATGCCGGCGCCGAGGATGGTCATGGGCAGGTTGTGGGGGATGAAGGGCTCACGTCCATAGTTCTTGCGCTTGCCGAGGAAGAGCACGAAGGCCAGGGCCGAAGCGCCGGAGCTCATGTGGACCACCGCGCCGCCCGCGAAGTCCAGCGCGCCCAGGCTGGCCAGCCAGCCGCCGCCCCACACCCAGTGGGCCAGCGGGTTGTAGATGAAGATGCCCCAAAGCAGGGAGAAGAGCAAGAAGGCGCTGAAGCGGATGCGCTCCGCGAACGCGCCGGAGATGAGCGCCGGGGTGATGACGGCGAACATCATCTGGAAGGCCATGAAGGCCAGGTGGGGAACGGTGTTGGCGTAGGTCTCGTGAGGGGTCTGCCCCACACCGTTGAGCCCGAAGAAGTCCATGCCGCCCACGAGGCCGCCGATGTCGGTGCCGAAGGCCATGGAGTAGCCCAGCACGGCCCACTCGATGGAGATCAGGCCGATGATCACGTTCGAGTGCATGAGGGTGCCCAGAACGTTTTTCGAGCGGACCATGCCGCCGTAGAAGAGGCCCAGGGCCGGGGTCATGAGCAGCACCAGGGCCGCCGAGATGAGGATAAATGCAGTGTCCGCCGCGTTCATCAGAGAATCCTCCTGTTTTCAGTGGTGGCCCCGGCGGGGCCGTCCCGCCGGGGCCGGGTGCTTCCCGCACGCCGTCCGGAAGTTGCCTGCCTGCCCAGTCCTGTGCGGGCAGCACGGCTCGACAATTAACGCCGCTTTTACACTTTTGCAAGTTTTTTCTGGAAATGCCCCCCGATGAAATAATCTGTTCAAAAATGTCGCCATCCCCCTGAATCCATGTTAACCAACCGTTAAAATTTGATTTTATTTTCAAGCGCTCGCGCGGCGGATACTGCCATTTTTTTACAGCAATCGCAATTTTTTCTCATTTGAAACCAAAGAGCCTCGGACTCTTCAAAAACGGACCACAATCGTCGACCCGCTGGACCCACTGCCCACTATCCCTTAGAAATATGCTGCCCGCCGCCCGGATTCGGTGTATGGGGGATTCATGAGCGAACCTCGGGAAACGCCCAGAACCATCCTCACCGTGGACGACGACCCCGCCGTCCGCGCCACCCTCGTGGCCTGGATCGAGGACGCGGGGCATCGCCCCCTGGAAGCCTCCAGCGGCCTGGAGGGCCTGGAACTCCTCGCCTCGCAATCACCCGACCTTGTGCTGCTCGATCTGCGCATGCCCGTCATGGACGGCCTCACCTTCCTGGAAGAAAAAAACGCCCGGAACGACGACACCCCCGTCATCGTCATCTCCGGGCGTTCCGACATGCAGGACGCCATCCGCGCCTTCCGCTTCGGCGCGTGGGACTACCTCACCAAGCCCATCGAGAGCTTCGACCTCCTGGGCCACGCCGTCTCCGCCGTGCTCGAACGCCGCGAACTGGCCCGCAAGGTCCGCCAGGCCGAAGACCGCTACGCAAACCTCGTGCGCAACCTCCCCCTGGTGGTTTTCAGCCTCGATGAACGCCTCGAACTGCAGTTCGTGAACATGGCCTGCCGCAGCATGCTGGGCTTCACTCCCGAAGAAGCCCTGGCGGAACCGGGATGGCTGCCCGCGCGCATCCACCCCGACGAACGCCCCGTGGTGACCCGCCTGCTCCAGCAGGCCCTGGCCGACTGCTCCGTCACCTTCTCGCGCACCTGCCGCATGCTCCACCGCTCCGGGCGCGTGGTCCACGGCATCCTCAAGTCCATCCCCCAGGCCGACTGCGAGCCGGGAGTGGCGCGCCCCGGCATCGAGGGCGTCATCCTGGACATCACCGACCGGCTCATGCTGGAAAAATATCTGGTGCAAAAGGAAAAGGTGAAAACCCTTGGCGCAATCTCCGCCGAGGTGGCCCACGAAATACGCAACCCCCTCATGTCCATCGGGGGCTACGCCCGGCGTCTCCAGCAGAAGCAGCCCGGCCTGACCGAGGCCGCCATCATCCTCGACGAGGCCCGCAGGCTGGAAAAACTCCTGGACCGCATCCGGGACTACCTCACTCCCGTGAAGTCCCACCGGATGCGCATCAACCTGGCCGACGTGGTGATCCGGGGCCTGGAACTGCTGGCCCCCTCCCTGGAGGCCAACGACGTGCACCCCCGCGTGGAACTGGACCGGGACAGCGCCCTGGTGGAGGAAGACCCGGACATCCTGGCCCAGATCGTCATCGACCTCATCCGCGCCACCCAGGCCGCCCTGGCCCCCAAGGGCGAGATGTGGCTGCGCTGCTTCGCCGGCGAGCGCTTCCTGAACCTGGAGGTCGGCGGCGATCAGGCCCGCCCCGTGGAGGATGTGGAGAAGCTCTTCCTGCCCTTCGACGAGGGCGGCGAATCGGTGGGCCTGGCCTCCTGCTACAGGATGCTGCGCTCCATGGGCGGCTCGCTCACCTTCGAACAGAAGGACGGCAAGGGCCTCTTCACCATGAGCGTGCCCCGCGCCGCGCAACTGAACGCGCCCGCCCAGGGCTAGATTCCCATTTCGTCAACAACGGTCGCTTTTCAAAAATGAAAGGGGCGGCCCCCCGGCGGCCGCCCTCGTTCCATTCGGCAGGCATTGCGCCAGCCCGTCTCCAACCCCCCGGACTAGTTGCCCGAGGCGCGCAGCAGGTTCCCCTCGATGCGCCGAAACAGCGGATTGTCCCGCCCGAGCTTACCCTCAACCAGCTCCAGCGCCTGCCAGAACTGGCCCGAGGCATCCAGCGGACGACCGGCCAGCAGGTGCACCAGCCCCAGGTTGTTGCGCAACTTGGCCACGTACATCTTCGATCCGCACCGGTTGGCCAGGTCGATGCCCTTCTCCAGCAACCGCTCAGCGACGCCGTAGTCACCGGCCTGGCAGGCCGCCATGCCCTCACGGTTGAGGCGCGTCAGCGCGCTCGCCCGGCACGACCCCTTGCACCCGCCGGATGAGCACGACGGCTTGCTATCGGTCGAAACGTTGTTGACGAAACTGGCAAACATCGCCTTGGGCGATCCCTTGGATCCGATGGATGTCTTGAGGGTCATGGCGCACTCCTTCACGGCCTCTCGTGTGCCGTTGAAAGACATTTAATGAGAATGAATTTCAATGTCAATAGTCGCTTCGTTTTTTCCGCTCGCCATGCTACCCGCTCGTAATGCGAACCATCCCCTGGACCGTGCACCGCCACACGCCGCCCCTGGAACGACTGGCCCGGCTCATACCCTGCGCGCGCTTCGTCGTGGACGGCGGCGCGCACAAGGGCCGCACCGTGGAACGCTTCCTCGACGCCTGGCCCACCGCCCGCGTGCTGGCCTACGAACCCCAACCACGGCTCGCCCGCAAACTCGCCAAGCGCTTCGCCCACAACGAATCCGTCCAGGTGCGCCAGGCCGCCCTGGGCTCAGCCACCGGACGACTGGAACTCAACGTCCTGGAACGGCCCACCTGCTCCTCGCTTCTGTGCCCCTCCGGCATCCGCGAAAAGCACGTCGGCAAATCGCTGGAACTCACCGAACGCGTGGAAGTGGACATCGTACGCCTGGACGCGGAAACCGCCGACGCCCCGGACATCCTCAAGCTGGACCTCCAAGGCTACGAACTCGAAGCCCTGCGCGGCGCGCAACTCCTGCTGCCCCGCGTCGCCGCCGTGCTCTGCGAAGTGTCCTTCACACCCCTCTACCAGGGACAACCCCTCGCCTGGGACCTGGCAGACTGGATGGCCACGCAAGGCTTCCGCCTGGAAGCACTCTACGACCCCTGGACCTGCCCGGACGGCTCCATGCCCTCCGCCGACGCGCTCTTCCTGCACGACTGAAATGTGATGCGGACAGGCCGCCGGGGAAGACGACCCCGGCGGCAGGGCGGTCGGAGAATATGCCTCCGGCGGGCAAAGGGCTACGCCCTCTGCACTCCCACTCCGCTTCGCGGGCTTCACCGGCAAGGACTGTGTTG
>NZ_BLTE01000030.1 GCF_013019105.1 Fundidesulfovibrio magnetotacticus | reverse complement strand
GGGAGTGCAGAGGGCGTAGCCCTTTGCCCGCCGGAGGCATATTCTCCGACCGCCCTGCCGCTCCTCCCGGCGACGCGAAGCAATTGCCGGGGTCCGGGGGGAGGCTCTCCCCCTGGCGGGTGCAGGGCGGAGCCCTGCCGGGAGCGTCCCGAGAGGGCGGAGCCCTCTTTGGCGGGTCCAGGGCAGAGCCCTGGCCGCCGGAGGCGTCTTCCCCGACAGCGCTACCGTGCGCCGACGCTGCGATTCACGTCGGCGCGGGATTTATTGGGGTCTGATCAGCCTTTGGTGGCGATGTAGGCTTCGATATCGGCGGCTGGGAGGGGCCTGGAGTAGAGGTAGCCTTGGGCGAACTGACAGCCGAGGGTGCGGATGACGGCCAGTTGCGCTTCGGTTTCGACGCCTTCGGCGATGAGGGCCATGCCGAGGTTTCGTCCCAGCCCCACGATGGCGCGCACGATTTCGGCGTGTCCGCCGGTGGCGTCGATTTCGCGGATGAAGGAGCGGTCGATTTTGAGGATGTCGATGGGGAAGCGGTGCAAATAGGAGAGCGAGGAGTAGCCGGTGCCGAAGTCGTCCACATAGAGTTTGACGCCCAGGTCCTTGAGTTCCTCGAGTCTGCCGATGGCGGCCGCGCCCTGGTCCATGATGACGCTTTCGGTGATTTCCAGTTCCAGTGTGCCGGGGATGATGTCCGATTGTCCCAGCAGAGCGGCGAGCTTGCCGCTCAGGTCGGCCTGGGAGAACTGTTTGGCGGAGATGTTCACGCTCATGGAGAGCGGGTTCTGCTTGGGGAAACGTTTCTGGAAGAGCGAGAGCTGGCGGCAGGCTTCTTCGAGCACCCACCAGCCGAGATCGACGATGAGGCCGTTTTCCTCGGCCAGGGGGATGAATTCCAGGGGTGGAATGTAGCCGCGAGTGGGGTGTTTCCAGCGCAGGAGCGCTTCCAGGCTGATGGTTTCGCCGTTGTTGACATCGACGATGGGCTGATAGTGCAGTTCGAATTCCTGGCGTGCGAGGGCGTGCCGGAATTCGGTTTCCATGGTGAGGAGTTTGATGGTCTCCTCGTGGAGAGCGTTGTCGAAGACCTCGAAGCGCGCCTTGCCGTTGCTCTTGGCGCGGTACATGGTCAGGTCGGCGTCGCGGAGCACTTCTTCGGCGGTGCCGCAATAGCCCGAACAGCAGATGATGCCTATGGAGACGGTGGAATAGATTTCGCGCCCGTCGATGGTGAAGGGCTTGCGCATTTCTTCAAGGATGCGTTCGGCCACGAGGGTTGCGCCGGAGAGGCTGCGCACCTGTTCGGAGATGACGGCGAACTCGTCGCCGCCGAGGCGGGCCAGAGTGTCGGCCTCGCGGGTGCAGGAGCGCAGGCGTTCGGCCAGGAGCACGAGGAACTGGTCGCCGGAGGCGTGGCCCAGGCTGTCGTTGATGACCTTGAAGCGGTCCACGTCCAGGTAGAGCAGAGAGAAGAAGCTGTTGTGCCGGGCGCAACGCGAGATGGCCTGCGAGAGGCGGTCGGTGAACAGGGCGCGGTTTGGCAGGCCCGTGAGGGCGTCGTGGAGCGACTGGTGGAGCAACTGCTCCTCGAACCGCTTGTGGTCGCTGATGTCTTCGAGCGTGCCTTCGAAGCGGATGCTTTCGCCGGTCTTGCCGGAGACGGTGTGGGCGTTGACGGAGCCCCAGCGGAGCTGGCCGTCCTGGCGCATGATCTGGGTTTCGAAGGCCTGGACGGCGAAGTGGTCGTCCAGGACGCGGAAGAACTTTTCCCGGTTGCCCGGGTCGTCGAGGAAGAGGGAGCCGAAGCCGACCTTGGCGGCGAGGAGCTCTTCCACGGAGTTCCAGCCCAGAATGCGGGCCATGGCGGGGTTGGCGCTGACGAGCTGTCCCTGGTGGTCCACCTGGAAGATGCCTTCGATGGCGTTTTCGAAGATGGAGCGGAATTTTGCTTCGGCGGCCTTGCGCTCCTCGATTTCGCTCTGGAGCTTGCTGTTGGCTTCCTCAAGCTGTCTGGTGCGGTCGTGCAGTTCCACGGTGCGACGCCGTACGAGGTTTTCGAGATTTTCGCGGTAGGCCTTGTTTTCCTTGAGCAGTTTTGCGCGTTCCAGGGCGCGGCGCACGGAGTGTTCGAGGATGCCCAGATCTTCCACGGGCTTGAGAATGTAGTCCCACGCGCCCAGGCGAAGGGCCTCGATGGCGTCCTGGATCATGCCCGTGCCCGAGACCACGATGATGGGCACCTCGGGGGCTTCGCGCACCACGCGCGCGAGCACTTCCAGGCCGTCCATCTCGGGCATGCGCAGGTCAACGAGGATGATGTCGGGGTGGCTCTCGCGAAAGACCTCCAGGCCGATGCGGCCGTTCTGAGCCTGGAGCACGGTGAAGCCGGAATCTTCGAGGTAGGCCTGGAAAGAGCGCCGAATGACCTCTTCATCGTCGATGGTGAGGACGGTGGCGACGGGATCGTGGATCATCGAGTGGGACCTTGGACCAGTTGCAGGATCTTGGCGGCCATGTCGCCCATGTCAAGAACGGGCTTGAAAAAGACTTGGCTGTCGTCGAGCCCGGCGGACTTGAGGTCGTCCGAAAGGCTGAACTTGGTGGATCCGGTGTGTATGAGGAACTTCATGCCCGGCAGGCGTTTGGCCAACTCCAGGATGAGGCTCGCGCCGTCCATGCCTGGCAGGCGCAGGTCCACCACGGCGAGCACGGGGGGGTGCTCGGTGGCGGAACTTATGGCCTGCTCGGCGGACTCTGCAGTGCGCACGCGAAAGCCCTCGTCCTCTAGGTAGGCCGCGAGGCTCAACCGGACGGGGGTTTCGTCATCCACGACGAGGAGTTCGATGGGCTCTTGCTGCATGATCAGTACATTGGTTTGCGTGAGTCGTCTGAAAAACTCTCTGTCATAAAAATCCTACCGGATTTTCCCCCGCAGGCCAAGGATTTTCCGTCCCACCTCGAAAGGGCGCGAAGAAAAGTCTGCCCCCGATGTAGGAATTGAGTATGCGCTCCGAGGAGTAAGCCGACCGGCCCCGGCAGGATGTCTCTTGGAGCGTGGCATTGGAAGGTGCGGAGCCAAGGCCGCGCTGCGACGACGATGCAGGTGTCCGGAAGGCGCGCAAGGCACTGCCCACCAGCCGGAGCTGGCATTGTCGGCTCCACTGGCCGGGCGAATTTCCGAAGGGCCTGCTGTCGAAGTCTGCGTGGACGGGGGAGTTGCATGCGGGCGGCACGAGCGCCCTGCCCCGGGCTGCGACGCGCTCAGGGCGGCAGGTGGGGACGAAGGTCCGACGCTCCCGGCTGCCCCCGGGCCGGACAGGGTCCGGCCCGCAGGGCGCGTGAAACGGTGGCCCTAGTGTGTCAGGGCGCGCTTGAGTTTGGCGGGGTTGGGGCGCTCGAAGGTCACGGCGGTGCCGAAGCAGCTGAAGAACTTGGAGCCGTCGGGGTGGAAGGCCACGGTTTCGTGATAGCCCACGATGGCCTCGGCTCCGATCTCCATGGCCGAGGCCGCCAGGGAGAACAGGGCGCACTCGGCGTCATAGGCGCGTCCGTGCACGAGACCCAAGACCTTCTTGATGCGTCGGCCCTTCAGCGCCGGGGTGGTGACCACGGGAAACTTGCCCGAATAAAACATTTCCTTGGCGTTCTGCAGGCGCTGGCCACGCTTGAGTTCCTCGTTGGGATCCTTGGCCTGGCGCGACGCGCCGGTGAAAAGTGACAGCATGGCTCCTCCTGATGTCGGCATGGCCGGTTCGACGTTGCGATCGGGGCATCTCTAGCAAGCCCCTTGCCATGTCTGACAAGTTGAATGATTTCATCTTACTAGAGAATCCTGCGCGCTTCGAGGTTACGGCGACAGCGTCAAAAAAGCCCGGCGTCGCACATGCGATGCCGGGCTTTTGGCGTGCAATGAAAAAGGTTTCAGCAAATGCGCGGCAATTGTTCCCCTTCCAGCATGCCCAGCAGGCGGCGGCCGCCCAACCCGGTGCGCAGCACCACCTTGCCCGGGTTCTCGGCGGTCACGGTCCCGATGACGCAGGCGTCGCGGCCCAGGGGGTCTCGACGCATCACGGCCAGGGCCTGGTCTGCGAGTTTGCCGGGAAGGATGCAGATGAGCTTGCCCTCGTTGGCCAAATAGAGCGGGTCGAGCCCCAGCACCTCGCAACCCGAAGCCACCACGGGCTTCACGGGGATGGCGGGCTCCTCCAGGTGGATGCCCACGCCCGACTGCTGGGCGATCTCGTTGAGCGTGGTGGCCAGGCCGCCGCGCGTGGGGTCGCGCAGCACGTGCACGCGCTCCAGGCGTTGCATGAGCTTGAGCGTCAGGCGGTTGAGCGAGGCGCAGTCGCTCTGCACCGGGGCCTCGAAGGAGAGGCCCTGGCGGTGGGAGAGGATGGTCAGGCCGTGGTCGCCCAGGGTGCCGGAGACGATTACGGCGTCGCCGGGCCGGGCCCGGTGGCCGCTGGGCGGCCTGGAACTGACCACTTCGCCGATGCCCGTGGTGTTGATGAAGATCTTGTCCGCCGCGCCGCGCCCCACCACCTTGGTGTCCCCGGCGATCACGCGCACCCCCGCCTTCTTGGCCGCTCGCGCCATGGAGGCCACGATGCGCTCAAGGTCGTCCAGGTCGAAGCCCTCTTCCAGGATGAACCCGCAGGTCAGGTAGAGGGGCTTGGCCCCGAGCATGGCCACGTCGTTGACCGTGCCGTGCACGGCCAGGCAGCCGATGTCGCCTCCGGGGAAGAAGATGGGGTCCACGGTGAAGCTGTCGGTGCTCACGGCCAGGGGGCCCTTGGGGTTGATGAGCGCCGCGTCGTCCATGCGGGCCAGCACGGGATTGGCAAGGTGGCGCAAAAACACGTCGGCCACCAGCCGGTGGGAGGCCAGGCCGCCGCTGCCCTGGTCCAGGAGGAGTTTGTTGCCCATGGGGGAGAAGTCCTATGCCAGGTCGAGCTGGTATTTGAAGTAGGCGGCGCAGCTGCCCTCGGTGGAGACCATGCACGGCCCCACCGGATTGGCGGGCGTGCAGGCCTTGGCGAAGAGCGGGCACTTGTCGGGAGGCATCTTGCCCTTGAGCACCTCGCCGCAGCGGCAGCCGGGCAGCGGAGGCGACTCCCTGAGCTCCACGCCCAGCACCTCGAAGGCGTCATGGGCCTTGTAGGCGTCGGCCATGGCCAGGCCGCTGCCGGGGATGGACCCGATGCCGCGCCAGAGGGCGTCGCAGGGGCGGTAGACCTCCTCCACGATGGCCCGGGCCGTGGGGTTGCCCTCGTCGGACACCACGCGCTTGTAGTTGTTCACCACGCGGGGTTTGTCCTGGCGCTTCATCTCGGCCATGAGCAGGATGGCCTGGAGCAGGTCCAGTGGCTCGAAACCGGCCACCACCGAGGGGATGCGATACTTTTCAGCCAACGGCGCGTAAGGGGCCGTGCCTATGATGGCCGAGACGTGTCCGGGCAGCATGAAGCCCTCCACGGACATTTCGGGATCGGCAAGGAGCACGTCCAGGGCCGGGGGCACGAGCTTGTGGAAGGGCATCACAAGAAAATTGGAGAGGCCCTCGGCCTTTGCCACGCGCAGGGTGGCGGCCACCGTGGGGGCCGTGGTCTCGAAGCCGATGCCCAGGAACACCACCTTGTCGCCGGGGTTGGCCTTGGCCACGGCCAGGGCGTCGAAGGGCGAATAGACCACCTCCACGCGCGCGCCCTCCGCCACGGCCTGCTTCAGGCTCGCCCCGCCGGGGCCGGGCACGCGCATGAGGTCGCCGAAGGTGGCGATCACCACGCCGTCGCGTCCGGCCAACTCCAGGTAGGCCGCCACCTCCGACTCGTGGGTGACGCACACCGGGCAGCCAGGCCCCGTGAGATGCACCACCTGGGAGGGCAGCAGCGAATGCACGCCCGAACGGAACAGGGCCACGGTGTGGGTGCCGCAGACCTCCATGAAGCGCAGGCTTCGGCCCTGCAGGGCCTCCTCGATGCGGCCCAACACCTCCCGGCAAAGGGCCGGATCGCGCAGCGGATCAGACGAGCTCAAGGTTCCATCCTTCCTGGAAGATCTTGATGGTCTCCATGGCCTCCTCGCGATTGAGCACGCGGATGGCGAACCCGGCGTGGATGATCACGAACTCGCCCACCTGGGGCTTGTCGCCCATGAGGTCCAGGCGGATCTGCTTGCGCACGCCGCCGATTTCGACATCGGCCACTTCGCCCTCGATGTGTTTGACTTCCATGGGAACTGCCAGGCACATGGGAACCTCCAAACCGGACCCGTCCGGCATGATATGTTCATGAGAAGGATGCGGGGTTTATGGGTTCTCCCCGCGGCTAAGTCAAGGCCGAGGGCTGGTCCTTGGCCATGGCGTCGATGAGTCCGCGCAGGCGCTGCATGAGGTCCATGAGGCCCTGCACGCCCTGCCGGGAGTCTCCCACGCCGTCGGCGGTGTCCGCCGCCACGGCGCTGATGTCGGCCACTGCCTCCGTGACTTCGCGCACGGCCCTGGCCTGCTCTTCCGCGCCCAGGGCGATGGAGCGCACCTGGCCGGAGGTCTCCCCGACGAGGCGCACGATGTCCGTGAGCGCCGCCCCGGAACCGTGCGCCATGGAGGTGGTCTGGGAGATGGCTTCCACGGCTGCCTCCACCTGGACGGCGCTGCCGCGCGCCCCTTCCTGGATGGCGGAAATGGCTTCGCCCACTTCCTTCGTGGCGGTCATGGTTTTCTCCGCGAGTTTGCGCACCTCGTCGGCCACCACGGCGAAGCCGCGTCCGGCATCGCCTGCACGGGCGGCCTCGATGGCCGCGTTGAGGGCCAGGAGGTTGGTCTGGTCGGCGATGTCGGAGATGACCACGAGCACACGGCCGATGTCCTCGGCCTGCCCGGCCAGGCTCCCCATGGCGTCCTTGAGCCCGCTGGCCCTGGCGCGGACTCCCTCCATGGCGTCCACGAGGCCGCGCACCAGTTCGTCGCCCTCCTGGGCCTTGGCCCCTGCCCCTTCCGCGATTTTGGCAACCTCGCCCGCGCTGTGCGCCACATGGGTTACGGAGGCGTCGATCTGGGAGACGGCCGTCGAGGTGCCTTCCAGGCGTTCGCGCTGACGCTGTGCGCCCCGTCCGGCCAGCTCGAAGCTGCTGTTGAGTCCCTGGGCGTGGACCATCACCTGCCCGGAAATGGCCTCGGCCTCCTGGGCAGCCTGGGCCAGGGCTTCGTTGCGCCGGGCGATCTCCTGCTCCTTGGCGCGCAGTTCGGTGAGGTCGGTGTAGAGGCACAGCGCGCCCATGAGTTTGCCGTTGACGGCGTTGTAGAGGGGGGCGGCGGCGATGAGGATGTTGCGTTTGGCGCCCTTCTTCCCGGTGGTGACCACCTCGCGCACGATGGAGGCGTTCTGGTCGATGGCGTCCGCGAGCACGGTGCGTCGGCTGGCGTCGCCGTAGAAGAAGAAGGCCACGTTCTGGCCGTAGTAGCTCTCGGGCTTTCCGTCGTACTGGAGCAGGTCCATGAGGGCTTGGTTGGTGAGCGAGAGGCGCAGTTGCTCGTCCACCACGATGAAGGGCGTGCGGATGCCGGCCAGAATGCCTTGGGCGTAGCCGATGGCTTCGAGCATCCTGCCGGTCATGGCCTGGACCGCGCGGGCGGTCTCGCCAATTTCGCCCGGAAAGTCGCTGACGAAGACGGCTGCGGAGTCGCCCTGCGCCTGGGCCTGGGAAAAATCGTGGATGCCCTTGAGGGGCAGGGCGACGTGCCGGTGGAAACCCACCCCGAGCACGGCGGCCAGGACCAGCACGGCGGCCGCGGCCCCGGCCTGCAATGTCCCGAAGGGGGCGGTTCCGCTCAGCCAAGGGGCCAGGGAGGCGGCCAGGGCTATCAGGACAAGCAGCAACAGGGTCAGGTAAAAACGCATATTGACGTTCATTGACGAACCTCCCACTGAATACGGACTGACGAACCCTTAACTCGTGACAACCGTCGACATGACCAATGAGTCATCCTGGGAAGGAGCGTACGACATGACGGCCTTGAAAAGCCTGCAAGAGACTATGCAGCGGAGGGGAACAACACGACAGACGCATGCATAACACCGCAAGAAATGCATACAAAACCGTCATAAATAGCATGCAAGTGAACAATTGAGGCTGAGTGTGCCTGGCATGCTTCGATGAGCACCCTGCCTTGAACAATTGCACCAACGCAACAGCACCCCCTCGCGATGCGTCCTATCCAGAATCGATGCAGGCATAATGCAATGCATCTCTACATCTCGCTTCGCCCATCACATATCACCACCAACAAATCCGGTCAACGACCTGAACAGGAAAAATCCCATATTATCCAAGGACAAGGGCCATCCCGAGGCGCTCAAAAAAGACCTTGCCGATCGCAATGAGGAATTGTATTGACAAAAAGCGTTCCACGGAACGCCAACAAGCCACCCATCCAGGCATCTCAAGCATGCAAGCCAACACTCCGGCCGAAGTGGTCACCCAGGCCCGAAAGCATCTGCTCAACATCGTCTCCATCCTCAAGGACGGCAAGGTCGAGAGCGCCATCAAGGCTGCCCTCTACGGCCTCATGGCCTACATTAAGCACGGCAACACACTGATCAAGCAGGAAAAAAAAGAATACCAGGACCTGATCACCAAGGCCGTCCACCTCATCAGCCTCGATCCCAAGGTCAAGGAGGTGTGCAAGGAGCCCCTGGTCTACCAGCCCCGCAAGGAAATGGAGATCCTGGCCAGGCTGCGCGACCTGCCCGACCTCATGCTCGCCCGTGAGCAGGACAACGAAATCCGCGAGGGCCAGGCCAGGACCCAGGCGAGGGCCGACCGCCTGGAAAAAGGCCGCCAGCTCCTGGTGCAGCGCTACTTCGACGGGGCCATCCAGCACTTCCGCCGCCTGGCGGACGACTACGCCGACGACGCCCCCCTGGCCGCTGAAATCGGAAAGATCCTCTTCGAGATCAACCACATCGAGTGCATCACCTTTTTCGAGCGCGCCGTGGCGTTGGACCCGGCCGACCACAAGAGCCTGGCGCTCATGGGCGTGGCCTTTCGCAAGATCAAGAAGTTCGAGCAGGCCGAACAGGCCTACCTGACCGCCCTCGAGGTGGACAAGGACAACGTGAACTACCTGTTCAACCTCTCGCGCGTCTACATCGACGCTGGCAACTGGCCCAAGGCCCAGGAAACCCTGCGCCGCGTCCTGGAGATCGACCCCGCCCTCGAACCAGCCAGGAAAGGCCTGGAATTCGCCACCAGGCACTGCCGCGATCTCATCTGATGGCCCCGAAACAGCCCCAGAGCCCGCCCTGGCACGTGATGGCCGCCCTGGATCCCCCCGGAGCGGCCTCCCTAGCGGGGCTTCCGCCCGCGCCCTCCGACGCCGGCTGCTTTGCCTTCTGGGACGAATACGCCATGCTCCCCCACATCCGGGAGCACAGTCTGGCCGTGGCCCGCGTGGCCACCACCCTGGCCCTGGCCGCCAGACGCGCGGGCCTTCCCGTGGACGTGCAACTCGTGCGCGCCTCGGCCCTGCTCCACGACATCGCCAAGACCTACACCATCCACCACGGCGGCAACCACTCCCAGCTGGGCGGCGCATGGATGCAGGAGCGCACCGGCAACCCCGTGCTGGCCATGGGCATCGTGCACCACGTGCACTGGCCCTGGCCCGTGGACGTGCGCGGCCATTTCCTGCCCATGGCCATCATCTACGGCGACAAGCGCGTGCGCCACGACTGCGTGGTAACCCTCGACGAGCGCTTCGAGGACCTTTACGCACGCTACGGCTCCACGCCCTACATCCGCGACCGGCTCGCGGAATCGAAGCAACAGTCCCTCGACATCGAGTCGGCCCTGGGCCAGGCTCTGGGAATGAACCTCCATGAACATCCTTTTGATAGCGGGCGGCTGGTCGAGCGAGCGTGAGGTCTCGCTCTCGGGCGCCCGCCAGATTCATGCGGCCCTGGAGACCCTGGGGCACCGCGTCACCCTCCTCGACCCCCTGGCCGACTTCGACAGCATCGTGGAGGCCTCGCGCCGGGCTGACTTCGCCTTCCTGAACCTTCACGGCGCGCCCGGCGAAGACGGCATCGTCCAGGCCCTGCTGGACGCCTCGGGCTGCCCCTACCAGGGCAGCGGCGCGCGCGCGTCCCTGCTGGCCCTGGACAAGGCGGCCTCCAAGCAGCTTTTCCGCCAGGGGGGGCTCCTCACCCCGGACTGGGAGCTGCTCACCGCCCCTCCCGGACCGGACTGGCGGCCCGGCTTCGGCCTGCCCGCCTTCTTCAAGCCCAACGCCGGAGGCTCAAGCGTGGGCATGAGCCTCGTGCGCGAGGCGGCCGAACTCCCGGCGGCCCTGGACGCCGCCTTCGCCCAGAGCCGCGCCGTGCTGGCCGAACCGGCCCTGGACGGCCCGGAAGTGACCTGCGCGGTGCTGGGCGGAGAAGCACTGCCGCCCATCCTTATTAAGCCCAAGGCCTGCATTTTTTTCGACTATCAGAGCAAGTACGTGCAGGACGCCGCAGAGGAGATCTGCCCGGCCCCCTTGCCCGGAGACACCCTGGAAGCCATCCGCCGCGCGGCACTCGCGGCGCACGGGCTGCTGGGCCTGGCGGGCTACTCCCGCTCGGACTTCATCCTCACGCCGCAAGGCCCCTCGATCCTGGAGACCAACACCCTGCCCGGCATGACCTCCACCAGCCTCCTGCCCCGCGCCGCGCGCGTGCACGGGCTCGAATTCCCGGACCTGCTTGCCCGGCTCATCGAACTGGGCCTGGCGGAAAAATCCAGGCGTTCCGGACTGGACTAACGACACGTGGCATTATACACACTCTGCCCGGCCAAAGGCCCCGCCATCACCCGGCCGCAACGCGGCCCCCTGGAGCATCGATGAAAGCTTTTCTCGCCCTCGAAGACGGCGCCTGGTTCGAAGGCACGTCGTTCACCGGTGCCGGCCGCGCCGGCGGTGAAGTGATTTTCAACACCGGCATGACCGGCTACCAGGAAGTCCTCACGGACCCCTCCTACGTCGGCCAGATGGTGTGCATGACCTATCCCCACATCGGAAACTACGGCGTGAACCTCGACGACGTGGAGTCCGACCGCATCCGCGTCGAGGCCTTCATCGTCAAGGAGTGCTGCAAGACGCCCTCCAACTGGCGCGCCAAGGAGTCCCTGCCGGACTACCTCACCCGCCACGGCGTCATGGGCATCGAGGGCGTGGACACCCGCGCGCTCACCCGCCACCTGCGCCTGCACGGCGCCCAGCGCGGCATGATCTCCACCGAATGCAAGGACCCCGCCGACCTGGTGAAGCAGGTCAAGGCCCTGCCCCCCATGGAAGGGCTCGACTTGGCCAGCGCCGTCACCCCCAAGGAGCCCTACGTGTGGGACGGCAAAGGCCCCCGCACCGTGACGCTGAACCCCGACGGCTCCTACGACTGGCCCGGCACGGGCCCCCGGGTGGTGGCCTTCGACTGCGGCATCAAGTGGAACATCCTGCGTCTGCTGGTGGCCGAAGGCATCGACCTGCTCGTGGTGCCCGCCTTCTTCACCGCCGAGCAGGTGCGTAAGCTCTCGCCCGAATCAATCTTCCTCTCCAGCGGCCCCGGCGACCCGGCGGCCCTCCAGGACATGGTCCACGCCACCAGCCTGCTCATCGAGGACTACCCCACCGCGGGCATCTGCCTGGGGCATCAGCTCCTGGGCCTGGCCCTGGGCGGCAAGACCTTCAAGCTCAAGTTCGGCCACCACGGCCTGAACCACCCCGTGAAGGAACTTTCCACCGGGCACATCGAGATATCCTCCCAGAACCACGGCTTCTGCGTGGATCTCTCGACCCTGAAGGACGTGGAGCTCACCCACGTGAACCTGAACGACAACACCCTGGAAGGCTTCGCCCACACCAAGAAGCCCATAATCGCCATCCAGTACCATCCCGAGGCAGGCCCCGGACCGCACGACAGCCGCTCCTTCTTCAAGCGGTACAGGGAGATGCTCAGACGAGAACTGGGACGCTAACCCATCGCCAAGGAAGGTGGAGATGTCCGCCGAACTCACCAAGGCCAGGAAACAGATCACGCAGGTGAACACCTACCTCAAGCAGGGCAAGCCCCTGCCTGCGGTGACGGCCCTGCACGACGCGGTCCTGACCATGCTCAAGGCCCAGCTCATGAAGGCCGAGCGGGACGAGTTCTGCAAGCTCATCGAGCAGGCCGTGTACCAGCTCAACAACAACAAGGAGCTGCGCGTTCTCTACCCCTTGGTGATCCCCTACGCCCCCGGCGAGGAGAAGGCCCTCCTGGAGCGCATGCGCGAACTTCTGCGCGAACTCCAGACCAACACCGTGGAAGAGGCCAAGGATGAAATCCAGGGCCGTCAGGTGCGCCGCGCCGAGGGGCTGAAGACCGGCAAGGAGCAGCTGGAGCGCAAGGAGATCGATCCGGCACGCAAGACCCTCGGCTCCCTGGTGCGCGAGTTCCCACACGATGCGCCCCTGCGCGCCGAGGTGGCTGAGCTTTTCATGCAGGCCGAACTCTACGAGGACGCTTTCAAGTACCTCGACGAGGCGCTGGGACTCACGCCGGACCAGCTGCACCTCTACAACCGCATCGGCATCGTGCTTCGCAAGCTCCGCCAGTTCGACGTTGCCGAGAAATACTTCATGCGCGCCGTCAATTTCGCCAAGGACGACCCGAACCTCTACTTCAATCTCGGGCGGCTCTACATCGACTGGGAGCGCTTCGACAAGGTGGAGCGCGCCGCGCGTCTGGCCCTCAAGCTCAATCCGAATTTCCACGAAGCCGCCAAGATGTTCCAGTTCGCCCTGAAAAAACAGGGCAAGCCCGCCTGCTGAACCCCATGGAGCGCCTGCGCGCCGACGTGCTGGTGCTCGGGGCCGGGCTCGCGGGGCTGCGCGCCGCCCTCTCCTGCCTGCGCGCCGCGCCGGGGCTGGACGTGCTGGTCGTCTCGCTGACCGGCGGCCCTTCCGGCTCCTCCTTCGCCAACCGCAACGACGCCCTGGGCGTGCACGTCTGCCTGAACGACGCCGAGCGCGAGGCCTTCGTGGCCGAAGTGGCGGCCCTCAACCGGGGCGCGCTCCTGGACCCGGCGCTCACCGCGATCATGGCCCAGGAGGGAGAAGCCCGCCTGCGCGAACTGGACGCCCTGGGCCTGCCCTTCGTGCGCGACGACTCTGGCGGTCTGCTCGACCATCCCTCGTGCTTTTCACCCCACTCCCGCCGGGCCTTCCTTTTCCGGGGACTCGCCCAGGCCCACCGTCGCTTCCGCGCGGCCCTGGAGGCCCTGGGCTGCCGGTTCCTCGGCGGCCACGCCGTAGCGCGCATCGAAATGGACCGCCGCGAGGCCCTGCCCCGGGCCTGCGGCGCGTTGCTGCTGCCCGCGCGCCCCGGCGCGTCGCCCGCCCCCCGCCGGGCCGCCTCCAGGCCGGACGCGCCCTGCGCCCAGGCGACGTCGCCCCTGGCCGTGGAGGCCCGGGCCGTGGTGACAGCCCTGGGCGGACCGGCACGGCTCTTCGCGCGCACCATCGCGGGTCCCGGCGTGCCGGGCTTCGGCCACGTCCTTCTGGGGATGGCCGGGGCGCGCCTGGCCAACCAGGGGTACCTGCAGTTTCTGTGGGGAGCGTTGCCGGGGGGCCGCTTCTGGAGCCCCGCGGAGCTGGGCTCGGGAGGCTGGAGGATCATGCCTCCCCTCCTCGACGACGCCATGGCCGGATTCGATCCCTCCGAAGGCGTGCCTGTTGAAGAACTCCTTCCCGACCTCGCGCGCCTCGCGGGAGAGCGCGCCGGGCATTGCCCATGCGCCCACGGCCTGCCCGACGCAGCCCTGGACCTGGAACTCGTGCGGGCCATGGACGCGGACGGGTCCGTTCTCCTGCTCACGCCCGGGAGCTCTCCCCTGGCCGTTGCGCTCATGGCGCACGCCAGCAACGGCGGGGCGCTGATCGACCGGGACGGCGGCACGGGCGTCCTCGGCCTTTTCGCGTGCGGGGAGTGCGCCACGGGCATGCACGGTTCCAATCGGATCGGAGGGGCCATGGTGCTGGCCACCCAGGTGTTCGGGCACCGCGCAGGAGAGGCCGCCGCGCGCTTCTCCCGGGACGTTCCGGAAGGCCTTGCCTCCCGGGGGTCCCAGGACTTTCAGGAGGACGCCGAAGAGCGCTCGCGGGGGCTGGCCTGGCTGGGTCGGGGACTCACGCGCCACGCCGCGCCGATGGCGCTCGCAGGGGCGAAGGGCTTCGCGGCCGACATCCGCCGCCTGGACACGGCCCGCGACTGGCGGCTGCGCCTGAGTCTGCAGGCCGCCCTGGGTGTCTTGTCCGGCCAAGGCGTCGTCTGAAATGCCCGCTGTGCCCCGCTGGGGCCGCTCTGGCCCGCCGAGGCTGGAACTTGGACGGGACGATACGGGCGGATCCCGGTTCCGTGTATCTTGGCGATGCGCCGCCCCACTGGGCGTGCGCCATGGGTCGCGTGCAACGGGCATGACAAGGCCGCGCGCCCGGCCCTCGAGGCATCATTCCGGGGTGGGCGCTCCGTGGCGACGGCGGGGTATGGCCACGGTGAAGGTGGTCCCTTCTCCGGGCACGGAAGAGACCGTGAGTTTCCCCTTGTGGATGTTCGTCACGATGAAGAAGGAGATGGACAATCCAAGCCCGGTGCCCGCGCCGGGGCTCTTGGTGCTGAAGAAGGGCTCGAAAATCCTCTCCGTGACGCCGCCGGGGATGCCCGGGCCGTTGTCGGAGAAGGCGGCGTAAACGTGCTCGGCGTCGTGCCAGGTGCGCACGACGACTTCGGGCTCCCGGTTGTCGTCGGGCTGGTCCATCAGGACCGACACGGCGTTGCGCAGGAGATTGGTGAACACCTGGTCGATCTGTTGCCCGGCGCAGGGCGCGTCGGGCTCATCGGCGGGGGATTCCACGCGGATGTTGATGGGCCTGCCCGTGCCCGTCAGGTCCAGGCCGAACTCGGAACGCACGTGCTCCACGGCCTGCCGCGCCAGGTTGCCCAGCGCATGCGTTTCAAGCCTGGTTTCACCGCCCCGCGCGAAGGCCAGCATGGTCCGCACGATGGATGCCGCCCGGGAAATGGCCTCCCGGACATCCTGGAACATGGCGAGAACGCCGCGCTGGGTCAGGTAGGCGTCCAGGGCCTTCATGTCCAGGCCCGCGGCTTCGGCGGCCCGCTCGTTGGCCGCGACGCCCGGCTGCAGGCGCAAGGCGGCCAGTTGCACCGACTGGGTGACGATGCTCAGGGGATTGTTGATTTCATGGGCCACGCCCGCCGCGAGGCTGCCCATGAGCATCATCTTGTCGGCCTGGCGCTTGATGCTTTCGAGCCGCACCCTGTCGGTCACGTCGTCCACGCGCACCACCGCCCCATCCACGCAATTGCTCACCAGCGGGTAGACCATGATGTCCAGGAAGCGGTTGTCGCCCTCGCGGTCCATCTCCTGGCGAACGGGCAGTTCGGGTTGGCGCTGGTAGATCACCCGGGAGATCATCTCCGGGGAGACATCGAGTTCCGGGAAGAGGTCCTGGAGCGGGCGACCCAGCGCATCCTCTCCGACGATGCCTGCCGAGGAGGCGGCGTTGGCGTTGATGCGGGTGAGGCGCATCTCCTTGTCCACGCAGACCAGCAGCGAGGGCATGGAGTCGATGATGTTGCTGATGTAGCGGTTGGCCTTGGCCAGCTCCTGCTCGGCCTGGACTCGCTGGGCGATTTCCTGTTCGAGTTCCCGGTTGGCCTTCGAGAGTTCCGCCGTGCGCGAGGCCACGACGTCTTCGAGCATGCGCAGGTGTTCGCGCAGATCGTCCTGGGCCTCCTTGCGCAGGACGGCCTCGTCCTGCGCGCACTGGAAGGATGCCTCCAGCGCCCTGCCCAGCCGGTAGGATTCGGCGAGGCCCAGTTTCTCGATGGCGCCGCGCTCGCCCAGGCGCATCCTGTCGGCCAGGCCTGCCAGCGAGGTGAACTCCCAGGCGATGCGGCGGCTCAGGATATAGGCCAGCGCCATGGCCAGCAGGCCCACGGCCCCCGAAAAGACCAGGGCGTAGAGCACCCACTTGCGCACAACATCCGAAAGCTCGCTGCGGGGCATGCTCACGGCCACCATCCAGCCGAAGCGTTCCGAGCGGCAGAAGCTCGTGGTCAGCGGCGTCCCGTCCAGGGCGTTGATGTCCAGGGTGATTTCGTCGTGCTTGAAGAGCCACTCCAGGTCCACGCCCACCGAAAGGGGCTGGCCCACGAAGCGGTCCATATCGCTCGTCCGGGCGATCACCAGACCTTCGGCGCTGACGATGGAGCCGATCCAACCCGGAGGCAGCTTCAAATCCTCCATCATCTTCACGAACCGATACGCCGGGAACGTCATGCCCAGGTCGTAGGCAACGCCTGTCCCGTGCCAGACGGGGATGTCCATGCCGATGAGGTGGCGTCCCGTCACGGCGCCCTTGAACGGGCCGGAGATGTGCGGACGGCCGTTCTCGAAAAGGGCCTTGAGCATGGAGGCGTTCTTGCGCTTGGGCAGCGCCGACCCGAAAGCGAGGTAGCTGTTGACCAGCTGCTGGCCGGACTCCTCCGCCAGGATGATGTCGGCGCCTTCGAACTCCTCGGCCAGGGTGGCGGCCTGGCGGTGGAAGGCTTTGAAATCCTTGTTCTCAAGGGCCGGAGACGTGGCGAGAGCCCCCAGCGAGGCTTCCACGCCCACCAGTTTGAGTTCAGCGGCCTGGCGCACGGCCTGGGCCAGATCCTGCGTGCGGCTCGTCAGTTCGGCATACTTGGTGTTGAACAGGTAATACGCGATGCAGGCATACCCCAGCCAGATGGGGATCATGCAGGTGAGCGCGGCGGCGAACAGGCGCGACTGAAGACTTGGACGCTTGGGCATACGGCTCTTTTTAAACACTCTATCCAGTAAGCGAAGAAAGAGTCAATACATACAGCTGCATCATGATTGTCATGCGTCACCAGTATTCTGGATAGCGCCGCCCAGGGGCCAGGTTGTTGGCGACGAGCGCTGCCGCCAGTATGACCAGCACCCCGGAGAGTACGGGGAAGAGCACGAAAAGATAGCCAAGATCGAAGATATTCTGCCCTCCCGACACCGCTATGAGCGCCGTGGCCCCGCCCGGCGGATGCAGCGTGCCAGTGGCGTGCATGAGCGCAATGGCCGCTGACACGGCCAGGGCGAAGCAGAGCCAGCCCGGCGCGAACGCCCGCCGGGCTTCCCGGCAACCGCCGGATCAGGCCAAACGCCGGGCCAGCTCCAGGGCCTCGCGGAAGCTGCCAAGATCCGCCGTGTCGCGGCCCACCAGGTCGTAGCCGGTGCCGTGGTCCACGGAGGTGCGCACGTAGGGCAGCCCGAGTGTCACGTTGACGGCCTCGCCGAAGTGCACGAGCTTCAAGGGCCCCAGGCCCTGGTCGTGGTACATGGCCAGCACGGCCGGGAACTCGCCCTCGTAGGCGCGGCGGAACACCGTGTCCGCCGGGAACGGCCCGGCGGACTCCACCCCGGCGGCCCGGGCGCGCTCCATGGCCGGAACGATCACACTGCCCTCCTCGTCGCCGATGCGCCCGGATTCTCCGGCGTGGGGGTTGAGCCCGCACACGGCCACCGGCCCCGAAAGCCCCAGTCTGCGCGCGAAATCGGCGGTGAGCCTGAGGCAACGCTCCACCTTTTCCGTCGTGACCAACCCGGGAACCCTGGCCAGGGGCGGATGCGTGGTCACCAGGCTCACGCGCAGCCTCGGCCCGCACAGGTGCATGCACACGCCCTCGGAGCCCACGCCCGCGCGCTCGGCCAGGAATTCCGTATGCCCGGGAAAATCGAACCCGGCCAGCTGGAGTCCGGCCTTGTTGAGGGGGCAGGTCACCAGGGCGTCGGCCCGCCCCGCCAGCAGGAGGGCGCTCGCAAGCTCCAGGGAGAGCCCGGCCGCCCGGCCGCCCTCGGGCGTGAGCGCCCCGGGTTGAGGGACAAAATCCCCGAGACCCGTCGGTTCCAGCAGGTGCACGCCAGGCCCGGGACGCACGGGCATGCCCTCCGGGAGCCTGGCCCACGGCGCGCCCAGGCCCAGGCGCGCGGCGTGAAGTTCAAGTGACGCTTGAGGTCCTACGATCACGAGAACGTCGTCCCCGGGCGGTGCCCCGGCCAGCCAGCGGCAGACCAGCTCCGGCCCCAGGCCGTTGGGGTCGCCCAGGGTGACAAGGAAAACGCGGGGACGGGCCGGGGAGTCGGCCTGGACTGCCTTCGCCGAGGGATCGGTCCTGGCGGTGGAGGCATGGAGGGCGTGCGGAACGGATTCTGTCATGACGTTGGGCCCCTGAGGGTTTTGCGGCGGCGCGGGGCCGCCGTCGGTCAGAGAGGCTGGAGGTAGAGCGCGCCCAGGGGCGGCAGGGTGAGCTCCAGGCGGCAAGGCCACAGGCCGTGCGGAGATTCGACGGCCCGCACGCCAGCGCCGTTGCCCACGCCGGAGCCGCCGAAGCGCTCCGCGTCGGAAGTGAAGGCCTCGGCCCAGAAGCCCGGGTGGCGGCAGCCCACCACGTAGCGTTCGCGCACCACGGGGGTGAAGTTGAACACGCACAGGAGCTGCGAGCCGTCGCGGGCCTTGCGCAGGAAGCTCAGCACCGAGGAGGCGTGGTCGGAGAGGTCCACCCACTCGAAGCCGCCCCACTCGTTGTCCAGCTCGTGCAGGGGGGGATGCGCGGCCAGCAGGGCGTTCAACTCCCGCACCAGATCCATGAGGCCCCGGTGTTCGGGCGAGTCCGTGAGCGCCCAGTCCAGGGGCTCGCGGGAGGTCCACTCGCGCCACTGGCCGAACTCTCCGCCCATGAAGAGCAGCTTCTTGCCCGGGTGCGCCCACATATAGGCCAGGAAGGCGCGCAGGTTGGCGAAGCGCTGCCAGCGGTCCCCGGGCATCTTGGAAAGAAGCGCGCCCTTGCCGTGGGTCACTTCGTCGTGGGAGAGCGGCAGGATGAAGTTCTCGTGAAAGGCGTAGAGCATGGAGAACGTCAGGTCGTTCTGATGGTGCGCGCGGTGAAGTGGGTCGCGCGCGAAGTAGGCCAGGGTGTCGTTCATCCAGCCCATGTTCCACTTGAAGGTGAAGCCCAGGCCCCCGTCGTGGACCGGCCGCGAGACCCCGGGCCAGGCCGTGGACTCCTCGGCGGCCATCACAGCGCCCGGGTAGCGCTGGTGCACCACGGCGTTGAGCTCGCGCAGGAAGTCTATGGCCTCCAGGTTCTCCTTGCCGCCGTGCGCGTTGGGAACCCACTCCCCGTCCTGCCTGGAGTAGTCCAGGTAGAGCATGGAGGCCACGGCGTCGATGCGCAGGCCGTCCAGATGGTATTCCTCAAGCCAGTAGAGGGCGTTGGCGAAGAGGAAGTTGCGCACCTCATGCCGGGCGTAGTTGAAGACGTAGGTGCCCCAGTCGGGGTGTTCGCCACGGCGCGGGTCCTCGTGTTCGTAGAGGGCCGTGCCGTCGAAGCGCCCCAGGCCCCAGTCGTCCTTGGGGAAGTGGCCGGGCACCCAGTCCAGCAGTACGGCCAGCCCCGCCTGGTGGCAGCGGTCCACGAAGCGTTTGAAATCCTCGGGCGGACCGAAGCGGGCGGTGGGGGCGTAGTAGTGGCCGGTCTGGTAGCCCCAGGACTCGTCCAAAGGATGTTCGGCCACGGGCATGAGCTGGAGGTGCGTGAAGCCGAGGTCCGCCACGTAGGGGATGAGCTGGTCGGCCAGTTCGCGGTAGGAGAGGAAGTCGCCGTAAGCGGAGCCCTTCCAGCGCCAGGAGCCCGGGTGGACCTCGTAGACGCTCACGGGGCGTTCAAGGGGCAGGCCCTGCCCGGCGCGACGCGTCATCCACGCGCCGTCGGCCCAGTCGTAGGCGGGCAGGCCCCAGGCCACGGAGGCCGTGCCGGGGCGCATCTCGGCGCGTGTGGCGTAGGGGTCGGTTTTGAGGCGGGTGTGCCCGTCGGCCCCGCGCACGGCGTACTTGTAGTGCTCTCCCCGGACGACCCCGGGCACGAACCCGGCCCACACGCCCGACACCCCGACGGGATGCAGGGGATGGGCCTGGACGCTCCAGCCGTTGAAATCGCCCGACACGGAAACGCCCTGCGCGGCGGGCGCCCAGACGGCGAAGCGGAAGCCCTCGCGCCCGTGGCGGACGTGGGGGTGCGCCCCCAGAACGCGGTAGATGTGCCAGTGCCGCCCCTGGCCGAAAAGGTGCAGATCGAAGGGTTCGATGCGGAGGGGTTCGCTCAGGGTGCGCTCCCCGTGGGATCAGACGTGAACGCCCAGTTCGGAGTAGACCTCCAGGTAGCGCGCGCCGGCGCGCTCCCATGAGAAGTCCGCCTGCATGGCCCGGCGCATGATGCCCGCCCACTCCGTCGGGCGCTGGTAGACCTCCACGGCCTGGAGGATGCTCTCCAGGAACGATTCGGCCGTGGCCTCGGGGAAGGTGAAGCCCGTGCACTCGGGGTGGGGATAGGGCACGATGGTGTCCGAGAGGCCGCCCAGGTTGGTGGCCACGGGAGGCGTGCCGAAGCGCAGGGCGTAGATCTGCGTGAGGCCGCAGGGCTCGTAGCGCGAGGGCATGAGGAAGATGTCCGAGGCGGCCTGGATGCGGTGGGCCAGGTCCTCCGTGTAGCCCACGCGAACGTGGAGTCTTGCGGGATAGGCCTCCATCATCTCCATGAGCTGGGCCTCGAACTCCAGGTTGCCCTCGCCCAGCACCACCACGCCCAGGTTCATCTCCATCAGGCGCGGCAGGATGTCGATGAGCAGGTCCACGCCCTTCTGCCGCCTCAGGCGTCCGATGAATCCCAGCAGGGGGCGCTTGAGGAGCGAGGGGTCCATGTCCATCTCGTCCAGGAGGTGCTGCTTGCAGTTGCGCTTGTTGTCGAAGTCGTCCGTCGAGTAGGTGCAGGGCAGGTAGCGGTCGCTGCCGGGGTCCCACACGGAGTAGTCGGCGCCGTTCAAGATGCCGCGCAGGTTGGGGCGGCGCTTGGAGAGGATGCCCTCCAGGCCGCAGCCGAACTCGGGAGTGAGAATCTCGTTGGCGTAGGTGGGGCTCACGGCCGAGACCAGGTCGGCGTAGGCGATGCCCGCCTTGAGCAGGTTGAAGTCGCCCCAGAACTCCACGCCGTCCATGTGCCAGGCCTCGGCGGGCAGCCCGGACTCCTTGAACAGGCGCGAGGCGAAGCGTCCCTGGAAGGCCAGGTTGTGGATGGTGAGCATGGTGCGGGTGTCGCGCCAGAAGGGGTCGGTGCGCCGCAGGAAGTGCATGTAGGCGGGGAGCAGACCGGCCTGCCAGTCGTGCACGTGGATGAGCCGGGGGGCCATGTCCATGCGCCGGGACCATTCCAGGCAGGCTCGGCAGAAGAAGATGAAGCGCTCGCAGTTGTCGAAGTAGTCGCCTTCGTGGGTGTTGTAGTAGAACCTGCGGTCGAAGTATTCGCCGCGCTGGATGAAGTAGACCGGCAGCCCGTGATAATCCGCCATGTAGATTTCGGCGGTGATGGGAGCCCAGGGATAGCCCACGGGACAGCGCGAGGAGATCAGGCGCAGCTTGAACTCGCCCGTGCTCAGGCGGCCGTAGAACGGCGTGATCACGCAAACGTCCAGGCCCATGCGGCGAAGCGTCAGGGGCAGCGCCCCCAGCACGTCGCCCAGGCCACCCGTCTTGGAAAACGGGTAGATTTCGGAGGCTACGAAGACGACCTTGTGATGAAATGGCATCCTTTTCCCCATCCGTCCTCTCGGATTCCTAGCACGCAGCTCTCCGAAAGGCGTTACGATCGGGTGAACTCACGATCCTTCGTCCGATTTCGTCCCCGTGTTGAGCCGTCCCACGCCCCTGGCGAAGTCTTCAAGGATCAGCGCATGGTCGAAACACAGGGGAGCGGGCAGCGCATCCAGCCCGAACACGGCTGCACGTTTGGCGTCGTCGCCGGCCCCGAGCCGGGCCATGTCCTCGGGCAGCGCCGTGAACACCACGCTCAGGGTGTGCTGACGGGGGTCGCGCCGGGGGTCTGAATAGACGCCCAGGAGGCCCGTGAGCTCGACGTCCAGCCCGGTCTCCTCCCTGGCCTCGCGCACGGCGGCGCGCTCCACGCTTTCCCCGTAGTCCACGAAGCCGCCGGGCAGCGCCCAGCCGTGAGGTTCGTTGAGGCGCTCGATGAGCACCACTTTGCCTCCGGGGCAATGAATGATAATGTCGACCGTGGGCGTAGGGTTGCGGAAAGCCTTCAAGGACTGTCCGCAGGTCTCGCAGGTTCGGGGGGGTGTTGTGTCCACGTAGGATGACGCCGGTCTCCCCTCGCGTTGATCAGGCGATCCGGCCGGGTGCGGGGAGTGTTGGCCCGGTCGGCGTGCTCGAAAGGCACACTCAGGATTCTAGCTATACCGGGAACCACAGTGCCTGACAAGGTGATTCTCATTCATAACGGAGCATTGGGCGACTTCCTTTTGGCGTGGCCCACGGCGTGGGCCGCGGCAAGGGCTTTCGCAGGGAAACGGCTTGTCTGGGCCGGTTCGCGCGAGCGCCTGCGCTGGCTGTCGCCGATGGGCTACGAGCCCTGCACTTCGGAGGAGCGCAGGCTGCTGGACCGGCTCCACGGCGCCGATTCCTGGCCTGCGGCCCTGGAAGACGCCCGGGTGTTCTGGCCGGTGATCCGGCGCATCCCCGACGTGCCGCCCTCCTCCGCCTGCCGGTTCCTGCGCGCCGTGCAGGGCGAGCGCCACGTGCGCGACGCCTACGCCGCCGACCTGGCCCTGGCGGGCGTGCCCACTCCGAAGGGCTGGCTGGAGGATTTCCGCCGTCTCTTCGCGGCCGGTCGAAATCCCGGACGTACGGTGCTTCTCTTCCCCGGCGCGGGGCATCCGCTGAAGCAATGGCCCTTGGTTCAATTTTTTCAACTGGCCGACGCGCTGCCCGGCGAGGGGTTCGCCCCCCTCTTCGTGCTGGGACCGGCCGAACGTGACGAGGGCATGGATCTGGGAGGACGCCCCTATGCGGCCCCGGAGAGCCTGGAGGCGCTGGAGGCGCTGCTCCTGGGGGCAGGGGCCGTTGTTGGCGGCGATACGGGCCCCATGCACCTTGCGGGCATGCTGGGCGTGCCGGGAGTCTCTCTCTTCGGGCCTACGCGCTTCGGCCAGTGGGGGCCTCCGGGCATGGTCGAGGTCCGACTGGCGTTGCCCTGCGCGCCCTGCACGGCGGATTGTTCGGACCTTCGCTGCGCCGATGCGGCCTGCATGGCGGGCATCGCCGCCCCGCCTGTCCTGGAATCTCTGAAGCGGGGCATGCCCCAAATGGGAAGCGGCTTTCAAGGCCCTGGTATTCCTTGAAAGCCGCTTCAGCGAAAGGAGGAAGATTGATAACCATCTAGCAAGGAGCGGGCCAACACCGACAAACACCATGAAATAATTATAACATGCTGAAATTGATCGGCTTATCAACAAGGCCCGACACCATCGCCACCCAGGGGACGGTTAAAAAACTTGAACAGAACCTTTTGGAACAGGCCCCAGAGCCCTTTGCCGGTATAAACTTTTCAACCGTGGCGGACCAGCCGGTAGCCTTGGGCCTCCAGCACCGCGGCGTCCACCGCCCCCTCCCGGAACAGGACCAGCTCGCCGTCGCCCGAGGGGCACACCACGGTGGAGGGCATCCCCCCCGCCGGTTCGGGCGCGCCCTGGAACACATAGTCCGCACCCAGGCAGACCGCCGGAGAGAGGCCGCCCACCTCGTTCACCGCCGGGTCGCCCGAAACGTTGGCGCTGGTGGCGGCCAGGGGCGATCCGGCCATCAGGCACAGGGCCTGGGCCTCGGCGTTGGGCGTGAAGCGCACCGAAACGAATCCCCGGGCGTCCTTGATCTGCGGGGGCAGATCGGCCCGGGCGGGCACGATGATCGAGAGCGGCCCCGGCCAGAAGCGCTCCATGAGCGCCCGGGCCGCCCCGTAGCCCGTCCAGGAGGAGGCATCGGGCGAGAGCACGCCCTCCAGCTGGGACATGGCCCCGATGATCACCGGCAGGGGCTTGGAGCGCGGCCTGCACTTGATGGCGTTCACTCGCTCCAGGGCCTTTGCGCTTCCCACGCAGGCCCCGAGGGCGTAAAAGGTCTCCGTGGGATAGACGATGCAGCCGCCTCCGGCCAGAGCCGCCGCCGCGCGCTCCAGCTGGGTGATCCGTGAACGTTCAACTTCCTCAGGGGCCATGACGGAAACCTCCCTCCACATCCAGGGGTTCTTCCCCGGCTTCGATCCCAAGGACCTGGGCCGGCTCGCCGGACCCCTGCCCACCTGGGCGCTCTCCACCCAATGCCCGTGGCAGCAATGGGGACTGGCCGAAGCCATAGTGCGAGGCGCCCCCGGCGATCAAGTGCTTCTGCGAGCCGCGGCCGGCCTGCTTTCCTGGGCCTGGCAGGAAAGGCCCCTGGACGCCCCGGTCCTGGCCATGCTGCTCACCCTCGACTCCCAACTGCATTTCCTGGCCCCGGATCTGCGCGGCCTCCTCCAGAACCTGCGCAAACGCCTGCGCCCCCTCGCCCCCAACCCCGCCTGGCAGGAGCTGGCCGCCAGCGGCGACAACTCGGCCAAGGCCCGCTTCCTGGAACAGGCCGCCGCCACCCCCCAGGGCCCCGCCTGGATCAGCGAAACCTGGACCGACCTCGTGGCCCTGGATGACCGCGAGACCGCCCTGCGCATCCTGCGCGCCGCCGCCCTCCCCCGGGAACTGGAGCAGCGCCTCGCCCTGGAACTGCTCCACCACCACGGGCAGGACGCCCCTCTCCCGGAAGGCCCCTCGCACCACGCGCCCTGGCTCCTCCATCTTGAGGCGCGCCGACTCCTGCGCGACGGCGACCGCCCCGGCGCCGCCCGCATCCTGCGCGCCCTCCTGGACGCCATGCCCTGGCACGCCAACCTGCTGCTCGCCGCGCACGACGCCGCCCTGCTCCCGTCGGACGGCCCCCTTCCCGAGGCGCGCACCGCCCTTCTGGTTTACTCCTGGAACAAGGCCGAGCTCACCGCCCAGACCCTGGAGAGCCTCTTCGCCTCCCGCATCGGGGACAATCCCGTCTTCGTCCTGGACAACGGCTCCACCGACGACACGCCCCAGACCCTGCGAAACCTCCAGGACCGCTACGGACACGACCGGCTCACCGTGGTCACCCTGCCCGTGAACGTCGGCGCGCCCGGCGCGCGCAACTGGCTGCTCTCGCTCCCCGAGGTGCGCGCCTGCCGCTACGCCGCCTTCCTCGACGACGACGTGCTGCTCCCCGAAGACTGGCTCTCCAAGCTGCTCCACGCCGCCGCCAGGCACCCCGAATGCGCCACCGTGGGCTGTTGCATCCGCGACCACGCCCACCCCCACAAGCTCCAGTCCGCCGACTACCACCTGCTCCACCGCCTGCCCGGTGACCAGGGCATGGAACCCGGCGAGCGCCTGCGCGTCTTCAACAACTGCACCGGCACACTGGACCCGGGGCTCTTCGGCTACGAACGCCCCTGCCTCTCCGTCTCCGGCTGCTGCCACCTGCTCGACCTCTCCACCCTGGACTCCGTGGGGCTCTTCGACGTGCGCTTCAACCCCACGCAGTTCGACGACCTCGACCGCGACATCCGCGCCTTCCTCTCAGGCAAACCCTGCCTCTACACCGGCTCGCTCCAGATCGACCACGTGCAGCGCTCCAGCATGAGGCAAGCCTCCTCCAACGCCCAGGTCGCCCACATCCTCGGCAACAAGATCAAGCTGGAAGCAAAATACGACGACAAGGCCATCGACGGACTCGTCACCGCCAACCTCCAGAAGGTCTGGAACGACCTGCTCGCCAAACAGGCCGCCCTGCGGCAAAGCGCCTGAAGCGGCCTGCCGCCGCAAGGCTCCCCGGGGACGCCCGGTGCGGTTGCAGCGGTGGAGGGGGGGGAGGAGGAATAGCCTCCGGCGGCCAAAGGGCTACGCCCTTTGGAATCCCAAGTTGCTTCGCGGGTTTCACCGGGTAGGCCGGTGTGTTCGTGTCCAGTCCGGCCCTGCGCGCGCCTCTCGGCGGATCGTCTTCAAATCGGTCCGGCGAGAGGCCGCGCGCAGGGCCGGACTGGACACGGACGCCCGCACGGCAGCAGACACCCGCCGGGAACGCG